>JBDSPQ010000470.1:0-6331 GCA_039930305.1 Ginsengibacter sp.
ACATAGTGATCACCAAGACTAATCCGTGAGGAAATCTTTTTACTTTTATTTATAAGCTTATCTACTCTTATTAATAATTCCTGGAGATCAAAGGGCTTGATCATATAATCATCAGCACCTTTTTTTAAACCCAGCACCCTGTCGCTGCTGTTATTTTTAGCGCTCAATATCAGGATGGGAATTTCTGAATCGGTAAGCCTGATATTTTCACAAACAGTAATGCCATCAATCTCGGGTATCATCACATCAAGAATTATAAGATCGAAGTATTCATTTTGAACCGCCTGCAAGGCAGCTGCACCGTCATATGCCGACGTTACTTCATACCCTTCCATTTCAAAATTTAATCTCAAAACATCCTGCAGGTTTTCCTCATCTTCTACCAGCAGAATTGATAATTGATTTTTAGAGTTCATAGCTTCAATTGAAAGGCGAATTATTATACCGACCCGGGAAGGAGCACGATAAATATACTTCCGTGCGGCTTATTCTCTGAAACTGAAATACTGCCTTTGTGCTGGTCTATAATATTTTTAGTAAGGTATAAACCAAGTCCTGTTCCTTTTGTCTGTCTTGCCGACCCGCGAAAATACTTTTCGAATATTTTTGCTCTTTCCTCCCGTGAAACGCCAGGCCCTTCATCACTTATTTTCATTTCCACCATCAGGTCGTACCTGTTGAGTTTCATCAAAACTAAATCGTCTTTACCGGAATACTTTAGTGCATTATCTAAAAGATTGTTAACGGCAAGTTCCAGCAAAGTTTTATCACCTGACACATACAAACCCGGTTCTGAGACGATGCGTATTTTCCTTTGAGGATAACGGCTGATAAAATTGTTCACGCAGCTTTCCCCAAGTTCCGAAAGGTCAATCTTCTCTTTCACAAGGCTATAGCTGCCCGACTCGATCTGGCTCGTTAAAAGCATATTATTGCATAAGGCATTCAACCTGTCTGTCTCCTGGATAGTTGTGCTGATCAATTTATGTTGCTGCCCCTCATCAAGCTTTCTTTTTTGTAATGTTTCCAGGTTGAGTTTCGTTACAGCAATCGGAGTTTTTAGTTCATGGGTAATCGCCATCATGAAATTCTGCTGCTGCTGCGACTGGTACAATTGCCTTTTAATAATCCTGAAAACATAGGCAGCACCTGCGATTATCAGTAATAAAAATGTAGCGCCCTCGCCCAGGTATTGAGCAGTTTTCCTTTTCCTGGAGTCTTCAATAGCAAGTTTGTTGGATTGATAGTTATGGCTTCTTACATCAATCAGGGCAAGGCGGTACCTGGTTAGCTCCCCATTTTGTTCATTTAAAGCAATGTACCAAAATACAAGTGCTGCAATAATATAAGTAAGCAGGAACCAGTACAATATAAAAATAGTGCGAAGTTTTTTTATCTTAAACTGCGATTGCTGCGTTTTTAAAATTGCCATAACTATTATGAAAAGAATTATATAGTAGGGAAACCAACAATGTCTGTGAGCAACATCACGGTTGCATCCCTGCCTTTTCTATGCGGATGCCGACATTTAAAACATTTTGTAAAGGATTCTCACGCATTATTTGCTCAACAGAAAATGTATACTCACCAGGTCTTGCGAAAGCAACTGATCCCCGGCTGATCAATTTTCGTACTTCATAAATATCGTTTAGCCCTGTGCCTTCCCACCCTTTTGCATCACTGGCCAGGACAAGATCTATATTTTGAAAACGCGTTGAATCCCCGGGGAACTTACTGCCTAATCGCAACCAGATATTATTGTATTTATAGCCATCTGTATGGCGAAGCGTAATGTAGATATTGTATGATAGGGAGGTGTCGCTTACGTCAAATGAAAATTGAGGTTTGTTATCATAGTACCATTCACGCGAAGGTATTTTGGAGGTCTTTTCGAAGTGATCAATTTTTATACAACCTGCAGCATATACTACAATCATCAATAGGACAAATATTTTCAAATTTTTTTTTCTCAAAATTAATTTGTTTTCATTTATACATGTATATGATTGCCGTCTTATGGGAGGTTTAGCAGTTATTATGAGATGAACGGTTGAACTTATAAAACATTAAATATTTGTTCCTTGGCCTTTTCGAGATCGTCCTTCATCATCACTACGCATTTTTGAATGTCAGAATCATAAGCCTTAGATCCGGTCGTATTTATTTCGCGGCCAATCTCCTGTATAACAAAAGAAAGTTTCTTGCCTTTGGCTTCATCATCACCATCAAGTATCTGGATGAAATATTCGCAATGGTTTTTTAATCGAACCTGTTCTTCCCTGATGTCTATTTTTTCTATATAAAAAATCAGTTCCTGCTCCATCCTGTTTTGATCATAATTTTCCTTGCCTACATTGTCTTCAAGCAATTGTATCAACTCAGTTTTCATTCTTTCTTTTCGCTGTGGTTCCAGTTTCAAAATCTCCTCTTCCTGGGCGTTGATGTTTTTTATTCTTAATCTCAGTTCCTTATCCAAAGACTTGCCCTCTTCTGTTCGGTGGAAAGTAAGTTCTTTGATAGCTGCGTCCAATACCTTTTTTAATTCTTCCCATTCACTCTCTCCCAATATTTCATTACTGGGTGTTACTACTTCGGGTAGCCGTAACAAAGCACTCAACACTGAATTCGTATCTATGTTTAGTTCTTTAGCAAGTTCTCCTATCTGGCTGTAATAAGATTTTATTAAATCCGTATTGATCACCACAGGCTTCGATGAACCATTTTGCTTTATAATGATAAGGCATTCCACAGTTCCTCTAAGTAAATTTTCCTGCAGGAGATTTCGAATGTCAAACTCATAAGCCTTAAGCAAAGGGGGAATCTTTAAGTTGAGCTCTAACTGTTTTCCATTGAGCGATTTTAGTTCGACTAAGAATGTTTTATCGTTTACAGTCTGTTCAGCTCTGCCAAAGCCAGTCATTGATTTTAACATGTCAATTATCTTTTTTTATGTGTAGCAAGTTATACAATTCCCTTTGAGATAGCATTTTCATTTCTCCCGGAGCAAGTTTATCGAGGGTAAGTGCTGCAATACGATAACGAATAAGACGCAGGGTGGGAAAGCCTGCCGCCGCGGTCATCTTCCTTACCTGCCGGTTTTTTCCTTCGGTCAGAATTAAACGCAACCAGCTATCCGGTATATTTTTTCGCACTCTTATGGGTGGGGTTCTATCTGCAACCTCCGGCGCATGTGTAAACAATTTTGCTTTGCAGGGTTTGGTCTGGTAAGCATTCCCGTTTGCCGATATCATTACGCCTTTCGTGAGTTTTTCCAGCACGGCGTTAGTCATGACCCCTTCTACCTGTACCCAATATTCTCTTTCATGTGCATACAAAGGATTCAATAAAAGATTATTTATTTTTTTATCATTGGTCAAAATAAGTAATCCTTCACTATCGTAATCCAGGCGACCAACGGGATAAACATCCTGCGGAACATCGAATATTTCTTTCAATGATTTTTTACTTTCCCCTGAAGTAAACTGCGAAAGAATATTGAACGGTTTATGAATAACAAAATATTGGGGCAAGAATAAATGTTTGAAATATTAAAAATATATTGAATGGGCAGAGGGTAAAAAAATAATAAAGCCCGTCATAAAATTGCCGGGCTTTGTTATATGGATGGGTTAGTAAGTACAGGAAATAAAATTTCCTACACAATATTAAAAATAAATTCTTCTAACAAGAAAATTTTTGATGATTATTTTATCAACATTCCAAAACAGTCTGTGGATAAGGTTGAGGTATTTTGACATCATTTTTTTTCCAAAATAGAAATCATCTTTAAAAAAAACAACGGATACAAAAAAACTTCATTGATCATCTATCCCTGAAACCCTGTACACACAAGCTTTTCATCAATTTACAATTAGAAAGCATTTTAACGTTTGTTAATTAACTCATCAATAAAAGAATTAATTACCCGCATTTAAAGTCGTGTGATAAGGCTTTTAGAAACAAAAAATTTTATTGAAAATTTTTTGGAAATAATTGACCGGTGATATAAAAAAGTATGAAAACCGCAATGTTTATCTTTGACAGATAAAATCATTTTATGAAATTTCCTGCGCCTGTATCCGCTCTTTGGTTGGCCGATTTTCTGAATGCTGAACTATCCGGCAACAAGGATGCAAAAGCATCTGGCCTTAATGAAATTCATAACGTGGCGGAAGGCGATATTGTTTTTGTAGACCATCCTAAATATTATAATACCTGCATCAACAGTAAGGCTACATTTATTCTGATCGATAAAGACGCACCCGCGCCGCCTGACAAAACTTTGTTGATCGTGCCTGAACCCTTCGAAGCCTATCTAAAAATTGTGAAACACTTCACGCCATTTGTCGCCTCTGATAAAATGATAAGCGATTCTTCTGAAATTGGTGAGGGTACTCAGATAATGCCTAATGTTTTTATTGGCAATCATGTTAAGATTGGCAACACCTGCATCATACATCCCCATGTGACCATATACGATCATACCCTAATTGGAAACAATGTCGAAATACATTCAGGTACGGTAATAGGGAGTGATGCATTTTATATGAACACAAAAAAAAACCGGGAGGTATGGTATAAAAAAATGCAAAGCTGTGGCTCGGTAATAATAGAGGACGATGTAGAAATCGGAGCGAACTGTACGATTGACCGGGGGGTTAGTTCGTTTACTGTAGTGGGAAAGGGAACAAAGATTGATAATCTTGTTCATATAGGACATGAAGTGGTGACTGGTAAAAATTGTTTGATTGCTGCGCAGGTAGGCATAGCTGGGGGTACGACCCTGGGCGATGGTGTGACGTTATGGGGACAGGTGGGTGTTAATAAAACAATACATGTGGGCGATAACGCAGTGGTGATGGGGCAGGCAGGAATCACCTCAAGTATCGAAGGAAACAAAGTTTACTGGGGCACTCCTATCACAGAGTTCTATGCAAAAAGAAAAGAATTAGTGTTGCTGAAACGACTTCCTGAGATCTGGGAAAAAATAAAAAAAATGTAAAACGCAATTTTAAATTATTGCTCTGTTTCTTTCCCCCCAATTACATTAGCAGTTGTAACAACCGCTGAATAATCGTACGGCAGCATATCACCTATTTTCTTAAAGCCAAAATACCCATTTGTTACCAGGTCGGTCTGGTCAAAATAATATCCATTCTGTTCAATGAACAAAGGTTCGGTTTGTGGGAATAACAACCTGGACAACTGAAAATTTTTGTTTGCGAGGCTGTCGTTCGCGAGATAGGATATTTCAGGTCTTACATTTTTATATATGACTGCGATAGAATTCAAGGCCGGGTGAATTTCTGCAACTTGTGTACTATCATCTTTTTGAAAATTCAAAGCGGCATAAATGTCTTGCAGCGGCACAGGTACATCTTCGCTCCCGTTATTCACCAGGAACTGCACTTCGTAACCGCTTTGTGAAAGTGTCTGGTTGTAAAGGCTACGCATAAATTGCAGCATCGAACCCTGGTACGCCGCCAAACGGTTTTTACGCCACACGTCCATTTGCTCAGGTGTACCCTGCATTTCCTCGAATAAGGGATAACCGATAAAGAGGCTGGTGGTATTGGCATATTCATAAGTGAATGAATCTATGGCAAAATGCAGGATGTAACCCAATGCATCGTTCTGAACAGTAACAGGTTCTGTAGCCAACACTTTTAACCTGTTTCTTTTCTTACTAAAATAGAAATGCAGGATTTCAGGATTTTTGATGGATGTCTGCTTTGCGTAAGCCGACTGGCCAATAAAGTTTTTCGTAAAAAATTCACCGTATTTCTGCCACCCGTCTTTGACCTCACTGCTTATCGCCACGGTTACTTCTTCAAGAGATTTTGTTTGCGGATTCATTCCAAGTACGAGGCTATCATTTTCGGGGCTGGTGTTATTGACCCTCACAGATTCAGTTTCGTAACCCGTATAGGTTACCGCAATCGAATAGCCACCCGTTGGTAATTTGATCGTGAAATTTCCATCTGCATCAGTTGCCACACCAAAGGTTGTGTTTTGTGCAAACACCGATGCCCCCTGCAGGGGCGCCTGGTTGTTCTTATCCACTACTTTTCCTTTCACTATATAGTAAGATGATTGCGCCCGGGACTGGCTACAAAAGACGCTGCCCATGGCGATAATAAATATTGCTAAAATCAATCTATCAAGACGCACAATTGAAGTTTGAAAATGGCTATTAAAATTTTTCATAGAAATTATTTCGCAGGATAAATTATGAAAGATGATGTTTATTTTTTAGGATGGTACAGGTATGATTTATGGCATCAGTTATCGGGGTAAATGCAAATCCTGGCATTGCGGTCAATATTTTACT
>JBDSPQ010000471.1:0-2806 GCA_039930305.1 Ginsengibacter sp.
GAGAAGATAGCCAACCAGGTTTATATTATTTGCCAGAACAATGGACACCTCAATGCACACGCACTACGCCTAATGGGAGGCACCGGTGTGCTTTTGATAAATAAGGATAGTCTGCAGGAAGGTATAACACGGATAACGGTATTTGATGAAAACAAACAGCCCAAATGTGAAAGGCTTTACTTTAAAAAACCAGCACAAAAGTTGATGATCGCTGCTACGATTGATAAAAAAGATTACGGGTTTCGCACTAAAGTTATTGCAAGTGTGGCTACTACTAACGGAGCCGGGCAGTTGTTGCCTGCTAACTTATCCGTTTCGGCTTTTCGCCTCGATGGATTGCAGCAGCCGGATGAAGAAGATATTTTCAGTTACCTGTGGCTCTCCTCCCATCTGCTGGGTACGGTAGAGAACCCCGCCTATTACCTATCTGAAAAAAGCCCAGAAAAAGACGAGGCACTCAACGATCTGCTGCTTACCCAGGGCTGGCGTAAGTTTGATTGGGATGATGCGGATAAGATGAAGCGCCCTGCGTTTACTTACGTCCCTGAATACGCCGGCCACATTATTAAAGGAAAGGTTACGAATGAAAATACAAATAAAGCGGCGCCAGGTGTGCTTGTTTATTTATCGGTTCCCGGCCGCCGGGTGCAACTTAAAGGATGCATCAGCGACAGTGCAGGATATGTCCATTTTGATATGAAAGATTTTGTTGGTTCTTCGCAAATAGTTCTGCAAACAAACGATGGCCAAAACACAAAATACCGTATTGAAATTCACAGCCCTTATTCGGAAAGATTTTCAGATGATAAATTACCCGGACTGCGTGTGTCAGAAAATGACGGAGAATCATTGAAGCAGCGAAATTTTCACGCCGAAGTACAAAATGGCTATCATCAAAGGGAATTGGAAATGAATGAAGGAATGGCGACGGATACGATGTCTTTTTATTACAAACCCACCAAAAGTTACCTACTCGACAACTACACCCGCTTTACCACTATGGAAGAAGTAATGAGAGAATATGTGAATGAAATAAGTGTGAGACGCACCGGTAATAATTTTCGCTTCATGGCATCAAATATGCCTGCTGCTGAATTTCGTAATAAGCAACCTGTTGATTTACTTTTGACGGAAAACCCCCTGGTCTGGCTGGATGGAGTGCCCGTTTTTGATATTGATAAAATAATTGCTTACGACCCCCTCAAAGTACAAAAGGTGGAGGTAGTTGCCTCGCGATATTATTGGGGGCCAATATTCGCCGATGGTATTGTAAGTTATACAACATATAAGGCTAACCTGGAAGATTACACACTAAATCCCAATGACCTTATACTGGACTACGATGCCTTGCAACAGCAGAGAATATTTTATTCGCCGGAGTATGCTACTGATAAAGCGGCGCAAAGCCCGTTACCTGATTATAGAGATGTTTTGTTCTGGTCTCCTGCAATCGTAACGGGTGAAGATGGCAAAGCTTCCATTTCGTTCTATACCGGCGACTTACCGGGAAAGTATGTGGTTGTTGTGCAAGGTTTATCTGCTGGCGGCGATGCAGGCAGCACTTCTGCCATCATCAATGTTGAGAAATAATTTTTATCGAAAACTAAAAAGATTCTAAGATTGACACAAAAAAAACTATTCAAAAGATTTATAGCATGTTGCCTGCTAATTCTTTCACTAAGCAATTGCAAAGATTCTTTTGACCCCATTCTCAAGCAAACAGATGTAAGCTCACTTGTGGTAGAAGGCTATATAGACGGGGCAGTGCCTGCTGAATTTAAAATAAGTCGTAGCAGAATGCTGACCAATGGCGATACTGCCTCACGCCATTATGAATTAAATGCACGAGTGGTTATAGAGGATGATCAGCAAAATAATTATCCATTAACAGGAATCGGAAACGGAAGTTATTCGAGCATCAATCCGCTTAGCCTTTCTCCTTCCTATCAATACAGGTTGCACATTTTTACTGCTGATAACAGGGAGTATCTTTCAGACTTTGTTGTATTTAAACAGGCGCCAGTCATTGATTCAATCACTTGGAAAATAAAAGCTGATGGGGTGCAAATTTCTATGAATACACACGATGCCAATAATGCCACAAGATATTATCGCTGGGACTACCACGAGACCTGGGAATTTCATTCGCATTTTTCTTCCAATTATATGTATGATGCCGCAACTAACAGGGTCGTTGAAAGAACGAAAGAATTTTATAAATGCTGGAATGATAATAATTCAACCAATATTTTATTAGGGTCATCGGCAAAGCTCACAGATGACATTATCAGCCAAATTCCGATTATTTATATTGAACCATATGATTTCAGGTTAAGTGTATTGTATAGAATTTCGGTGCGGCAATATGCTCTTGATATCAATGGCTATAATTACCTGGTGGCTTTGAGAAATAATACGGAAAAGGTAGGTTCGATCTTTGACCCACAGCCTAACCAAACTGCAGGAAATATTCATTGTATTACCAATCCGTCGGAAACTGTTATCGGTTACGCGGGTGCCGGAATTTCTTTTGAACAGAGGATATTTATTAGCAATGATGATTTACCACAGGGATGGAATGAAACTCCCAATTGCCCTACAAAAACTGTACTCAATGATCCGGACAGTTTAAAACGTTATTTTGGTATCGAAGGTTTTGCTCCTACAAGCGCTATTGAAATTGGGGGGGCGCCTGTTGCTTTTCCCAGCTCTATTATAGAATGTGTTGATTGTACCGTCCGTGGCACAAATATGAAACCTGCGTTCTGGCCTTAAGCAAACTAAAATGTAGTTAGCCGTTTCGATT
>JBDSPQ010000472.1:0-2794 GCA_039930305.1 Ginsengibacter sp.
AGTTCTTCCTGAGAATTAATACCGGGTTAGTTAACTTTCATGTCTTCCGTGATAAAAAAAAGATATCATAACTTGAGCGTCATTTTTAAAATGGCTTATTGCCAGGTATATACAAAATATTCTAAAAGCAAATAGCACAAACCGCCAGCAAAAAAAATGCAACATAAAGCCAAATCAATCCGGCCATTCATCGGGGCAAAAGATTTTGAATTGTCACGGGCATTCTACCGCGATCTCGGTTTTTATGAAACCGTATTGTTTCCCGATATGTCTTTATTTAAAACGGGTGAAATCGGCTTCTATCTGCAAAAAGCTTACGTGCAGGACTGGATAGATAATTCAATGATTTTCCTGGAAGTTGAAGATGTTGACCGGCACTGGAAAGAGCTTGTAGCACTGGACCTACCCACTAAATATGAAAATGTAAAGGTGACTCCCATCCGAAAATATGACTGGGGCCGGGAATGTTTTTTGCACGATCCATCCGGAATTCTCTGGCACTTTGGGGAATTTTCGTAGCACGATACACGGTAATATGCAACCAGTTCTATCTTTGACTAAGACTTCCCACTGCAATGCATTTGGAATTAGCAATGAAGTTTATTCTAAAACCTTACCTAATGAAAGAGACAGCAAAATTTATCTCACTCATCCTAATGTCCATCTCATCATTTCTTACCTTGGCGCAAAACAACCATTTGAAAATGCTGTATCCCGACGCAAGAAGAGACAATGTGACTGAAGATTATTTTGGAAACAAAGTAAATGACCCCTATCGCTGGCTGGAAAATGACATGAGCCCGGAAACTGCGGACTGGGTAAAAAAAGAGAATAAAATAACACAGGTCTACCTGTCTGAAATTCCTTTCAGGCAAGCGATTATGGCACGGTATGAAAGCATTTTCAATTATGAAAAATATTCGGCCCCTTTCAAAGAACGTGATTTCATTTATTATTATAAAAATTCCGGTTTGCAAAACCAGTTTGTCGTGTACAGGGAGGCGTTAGGTGGCGGAAAGCCGGAAATTTTTCTTGACCCCAATAGTTTCTCTTCTGATGGCACCACCTCGCTCGGGGCGCTTAATTTCTCTAAAGACGGCAGTATGGCGGCATACAATATTTCTGAAGGCGGCAGTGACTGGCAAAAAATGCTGGTGATGGATGCTGTTAATAAAAAGCTGCTCGGCGATACGATGCTTGATATAAAATTTGGTTCTGCATCGTGGAAAGGAAATGATGGCTTTTACTATTCTACTTATTACCGGCCGAAGGAAGGCAGTTTTCTCGCTGGAATTACAGATCAACACAGGTTACTTTATCATAAATTAGGTACGCAACAGTCAGAAGACAAGCTGATTTATGGTGGCCCGTCACAACCGCGACGCTACATTTCCGCAGGCTTGACTGAAGATGAAAGATGGCTGGTAATCTCCGGCGCTAATTCCACGTATGGTAATGAACTCCTGGTGCTGGACCTCACTAAGCCTGGCGCTACGCCCGTTGTACTGGCCGGCGACATGGCCAACCAACATGGGATTATTGACAGCGATGATGATCATTTTTATATACAAACAGACCGGAATGCACCGAACGGAAAAGTAATGGTGGCAGTCCATAATTCACCACAGGAAGAGAAATGGAAAGAATTAATTGGAGAAAAAGCTGAAGCGCTTAGTACATCATCTGGCGGCGGCTATCTCTTTTGTTCGTACCTGGAAGATGCTATTACGAAAGTGTATCAGTACGAACGGAATGGCAAACAGTTAAGAGAAATCAACCTGCCGGGTCCTGGTTCTGCAAACGGGTTTTCTGCCAAACAGGAAGAAAAAGAACTTTATTATAGTTTTTCCAGTTATACTACGCCCGCAACCATATACCGATATGATATCAAAAGCGGCCAAAGCATTTTATATAAACAACCCAGCGTAAAATTTAGCCCTTCGGATTTCGAATCAAAACAGGTTTTTTATAAATCGAAAGATGGTACAAAAATCCCGATGATCCTCACATATAAAAAAGGCCTGTCGCTTGATGGGAGCAACCCCTGCCTGCTATATGGATATGGCGGTTTTGGTGTCAGCCTGACACCCTCCTTCAGTACATCCAGCATTATTTTACTTGAAAATGGCGGCGTGTTTGCCGTGGCCAATATCCGCGGTGGCGGCGAGTATGGAGAAGCATGGCATGAGCAGGGTATAAAATTGAGAAAGCAAAATGTATTTGATGATTTCATGGCTGCTGCGGATTTTCTCGTAGACAATAAATATACTTCCAGGGAGAAACTCGCCCTTGAAGGTGGCAGTAATGGTGGTCTGCTGGTAGGTGCCTGCATCACGCAGAATCCTGCCATTTGTAAAGTTGCTTTTCCGGCTGTAGGCGTTTTAGATATGCTGCGCTACCACAAGTTCACAGCGGGTGCCGGCTGGGCTTACGATTATGGTACCTCCGAAGAAAGCGAAGAAATGTTTTCCTATTTATATAAATATTCACCACTGCATAATATCAAGGCCGCCGCATACCCCGCTACTATGGTTACAACCGCCGATCATGATGACCGTGTAGTTCCCGCCCATTCATTTAAGTTTGCAGCTGCGTTGCAACGGGCACAAAAAGGGCCAGACCCCGTACTGATTCGAATTGAAACAAAGGCCGGGCATGGGGCTGGTACTAGTACACGCCAGGTAATCGAACAGCAAACTGATAAATGGAGCTTTATGTTTTACAATATGGGGATTGTACCCCGATATTGAAAGTTGCAAAAAAATCAATACATAACGTATACGCGTATACTAAA
>JBDSPQ010000473.1:0-2972 GCA_039930305.1 Ginsengibacter sp.
TACCATCCCGTCAAAAATTTCTTTTTTCTGCATATACCACATAAGATAAAAAGATTAAGGAGCAGGCTGATGTCTTACCTGAAATAAATACAATGGAGAAATTTCCTGTAACTGTTTTAATGCCGGTGTATAATGCTGAAAAATATTTGGCAGCTGCGATGGAGAGTATTTTGCAACAAACTTTTCAGGATTTCGAATTTCTTATAGTAGATGATGCTTCCACCGATGCCAGCGCTTCCATTATCTTTTCATACAACGATACCCGTATAAAATATGTAAAGAACGAGAGGAATATGGGCATTACCCTAACACTAAACCGCGGTATAGAAATGGCCATAGGAAAATTTATAGCGCGTATGGATGCCGACGATATTAGCTACCCGGAGAGGCTTCAAAAACAAGTTAAATATTTAGAAAACCATCCGCAAAGTGCAATGGTTTCTTCAGCGGCAAATGTGGTGACCGAAAATGGAGAACTAATATACACTGATACGACTCCCTCCGAATTTTATTATTTTAAGCTCACATTTACTTCACCATTTTTTCATTCCTCGGTGATGTATCGTAAGGAGCATGTAATAGCGGCCGGATTGTATTCCGTACCGTATGCCGAAGATTTTGAATTATTTTGGCGTTTGGCAAGAACTGCTTCATTTTATAATCTTCCTGAAGTATTGCTGGATTACCGTGTGTCCGGTCAAAGCCTCTTTCACGCAACAAAGAAGAAGGAATATGCTGATGAAGTAAATAAGCAATGCCTGCGCAATATCCGTTTTTACGCTGGTGCCAATTATTTAGTTAAAGAAAGTCATTTACAATGTTTTCAATATGAATATGATTTACTCCTAAAAGAAAACAACGTTGGCAGTATTATCCAATGCCTGCAGACACTTGATCAAATCACTGCATACATTATCGAAATGCCCAATATCAATAGGGATGTGGAAAGTATTTATGATGCTGCCAAAGAAAAAAAAGTTGATATAATAAGTTATTTTGTGAGGAAACTGCCTTATTACAAACGGGTGTTATTAATGGCAAGATTGAATCAATTTGCGGAAATAAAAGAAATGGTTTCAAAGACCGTTTTAAAAAGGCTTTTCAAAAAATCTATAAATTAGTTTCTTCGGTGAGGCTATATTTTTGATAACTCAAACTATGAATCCGTGAGCAGAATCCCATTGTCAGCGCCCTTTATTCCAGCGTTGCCCGAGAATAAGTTGAGGCCGCTTTGGTCGGTGATGATACCGGTTTATAACTGTATTCAATTTCTTGAAGAAACTTTGAGGAGCGTCTTAGGGCAATGCTTGCCGGAATCTGAGATGCAGATAGAAGTAGTGGACGATGCCAGTACGGATGGGAATGTAGAAGAAATGGTAGCCGCCGTGGGGAAAGGTAGAATCGGTTACTTCAGGCAGCCTGAGAATGTAGGGAGCATCAGAAATTTTGAGACTTGCATCATTAGAGCGGGAGGATACAGAATTCATCTCTTACATGGAGATGATAAAATAAGGATGGGCTATTATGAGAAGATGAATGAACTTTTTAAAAAGTACCCGGAAGCTGGTGCCGCCTTTTGCCGGTTTATAAATATTGATGACAAGGGAGCGAAATGTGGAAAGCAGCCTCCGGAATCAATAGCCGATACGCTGCTTCCCAACTGGTTTCCAAAAATTGCATCCTATCAGCGCATCCAATATTGCGCGATAACAGTTAAAAGAGAAGTGTATGAAAAGTTGGGATCATTTTATGCATTGACTTATGCCGAGGACTGGGAAATGTGGGTGAGAGCAGCGAAACATTACGCCTTCGCCTATACGCCGGAAATTCTTGCAGAATACAGGAAACATTTACAGTCAATTTCCGGCACTAAATTCTCCGACGCACAATACTTGCGCGATTTACAATATGCGATGCAATTGATCCAAATACATGTGCACGAAAAGGATCGAAAGAAAATACTCTCCAGGTCTAAAAAATTCTATGCACATTATGCTGTAAAAACTGCAGAGCAATTGCACGATCTGTCTTACAGTAAGAAAGCTGTAAACAATAGTATAGTAGCTGGCACAGGCATGCACAAAGACCTTCACTTATATTATAAGATTGCCAAACTGTACATAAAAATGTACGCCAGGAAATTACTTTCTCCCAAATCTAAAATAGGTCAGTGACATAATTCAGAAATGTTCCTGTACATAACCAAGAATTTGTTCTTTTGATTTTGCATGCAGAATTTTCGCATCGGATAACTTCGGAAATATAGTATTGAACTCGTTGAAGATGTGCTCCAATCCGCGAATAGAATAAATAATGTTTATTCCTCCGAAATAACTTGCCAGCGCCGCAGTGCCCCCATGAACAGATAAGAATCTTTCAGAGTTAGCATATACCATCAGTTGTAGTTGATTGAAAGAATATTCGTGGGAATATTTCTCAAACAAGTCGGTCATTAATATTACTTCATGATGATTTTTTTTCATCCATTCGTATTCGCCAAGGTCTAGAATTTCGCTTTCATCGCCAACAATTTGTGTGGCGAGCGGCCGGTTATAAATTATTTGATAGCGATCTTTATAATGGTTTATCACCTTATCTAATGTTTCAATGTCAAAAAAATTGATGGGGTTGTCTTTCCATTCGATGTTGTATTTGTTCGCGATAATCAATATTGGTTTTTCAAAAACAAAAATATTGTTGCGATAGTATTCTTTTAAAGGAACCTGTTTCCATTTCCGATAGCTAAAAGAATTGCTATGGGTCATGTTAGGAAAAGTGTAATCAATCGAATTGTTGAACCAATCTCTTTTGTTCGGCAATTCTGTATGGTCTTCGCTAAAAAAATACAAGGGTTTTGTACCCTCGCTCGAAACAGTTTGTTTGAGAGTACCGTTAAGATGATGCCAATAGGCAAATGGAAGGACGAAGGTCAACTCCTGCTGGAATTCGCCGAAAAATTCAATGCTCTTATA
>JBDSPQ010000474.1:0-5313 GCA_039930305.1 Ginsengibacter sp.
TCGCAAAAGATGCGGGTTTTATGACTGAAGGGCAAAGTTTTACCAATGCATCCGCTGACGATGTGCCGTATGAAAGAATGGAAACTATCTTGTTGGAAGCTTTTCCCGGTCAGGCGCACCTCGTGATTCCATTGAAGAAAGAGGGACGGATTTTTGAATTGCGCAGTTACGAAAGTCCTACCGAAAATTTACACGTTAAAAAAATGGATATGTTCAACACCGGGGGTGAGATTCCTTTATTTAACCGCCTAGGGTTTAACCCGATTTTCTATGGGAAAGTAATTGCCGGAGGCAAGATGCCTAATTTTATGTATATGCCAATTTTCGACAATCTGGAGCAGCGTACTGAACAATGGAAAACATTTGGAAACGATCCGGTATGGAAGGATATTTCCACGAGGCCGGAAAATGAAAATAAAGTCTCAGTCTCTCATATCGACAGCATCGTGATGCAGGCAGCTGAATATTCTGATATTTAGCAGGACATAGCGATGTAAAAAATAATTACCAATTGGCAGGACTGAAATATACCTATGCCGTAGGCATGCTGATGAATATTGCGGGCACCCTGTAAACGACGTGCGGATACGATTCCGCACGAGTGCCAGCCATGCAGGGCTGCCGGTCAAATAGTTTTCCGGTTAGTTGTGGGGAAATGAAGTAAAAACTTATCCCAGGATTCTTTCAATTTTGGAGAGTTCTCTCCTGTTAAAATCATAGTTCTTTATTGCTTCGACAGCGTCTGTTACCTGGCTCGGTTTACTTGCGCCGAGTACAACAGACGTAATTCGTTGATCTCTTAAAATCCAGGCAAGTGACATTTGAGCAAGACTTTGGTTTCTGTTTCCGGCAATTTCATTAAGCTTCCTCACCTTGTCCAATACTTTATCAGTGATCTTTTCTTCATTGATAGCACCATTTTCCAGGTGCCTTCCCACGCGGGAATCTTCGGGTATGCCATGCAGGTATTTATTGGTAAGTATTCCCTGAGCAAGAGACGAAAAAGCAATACAGCCAACTTTTTCTTTTTCCAGTAAATCCAGTAAACCTTCTTCCACCCACCTGTCCAGCATAGACTACCTCGGCTGGTGAATAAGACAAGGCGTTCCCAGGTCTTTTAAAATATGGATGGCTTTCTTTGCTTCTTTAGGCTCGTAACTTGAGATTCCTACGTAAAGCGCTTTACCCTGGCGTACGATAAGATCAAGTGCCGCCATCGTTTCCTCCAGTGGCGTTCCGGGGTCAGGGCGGTGATGGTAAAAGATGTCAACATATTCCAGGTTCATCCTTTTCAGGCTTTGGTCCAGGCTTGCTACAAGATATTTTTTTGATCCCCAATCACCATAAGGACCAGGCCACATGCCCCATCCTGCTTTTGAGGAAATAATTAATTCATCACGGTAGGGTAGAAAATCCTGTTTAAGTATTTTGCCAAAAGTGCTCTCGGCTGCGCCGGGAGGCGGGCCGTAGTTATTAGCCAGGTCAAAATGCGATATGCCATTATCAAAAGCTGTGTGCAAAATGTTGCGGCAATTTTCGTAATCATCTATTTCTCCGAAGTTGTGCCAGAGACCGAGCGAAATGGCTGGTAATTTTATACCACTGTTTCCGCAACGCCTGTATTCCATTGTCGAGTACCGCTCATCGTTAGGTATATATTCCATGTTTAAATTTTTTAGAAGCTTTAAAAGATTTTTGATTATTTGCGGGTGCCAAAAATAAACTTATATCCGCAGATATAAATTATGTGGTTATCGGAACAAAAAAATCCCGGCAAAGCCGGGATGGTAAATAAAATTTTTCTATATAAATCTATATTGTCTGCTGAATCTCTAATTGCAGGCTTTTGAGATGTGCTTTCAACGGCGGTTCCAGCATTTTAAATTCCGCACCTGCTCTTTCGGCAAGCACCAACAGTCCGTCGTCTTTTTTGTTTCTGCCGAGGTCTTCCAGTTTTATGAGTACCTGCAATAGCCGGTCAGCCTGAAGTAGCCCTGAGCTACTCTTGAGTTTGTGTGCTATCCTGTACACATCCTCAAATGTGGTTGCTGCAGAAGCTTTTTTCAACTCCTGCAATTCAGCTGGAGTGGTGTCGAGGAAGATGGTGAGTATTTCAGAAACATATTCATTATCGTCCATCTCCTCGAGGAGGCTTAAATCAAATAAATTTTCATGGTTGTTTTGTGAATGTTCCATAACAAGAGGAGGATTGATTTGCGTATCATCCAGCAGCTGGCTGATACATTTGTATAAAAATGTAATATCGAAAGGTTTGGAGAGGTAATCATTCATACCAATCTGCAGGCATTTCGTCTTTTCACCTTTTAAAGCAGATGCTGTCATGGCAATGATGGGAATAGAAAGTTTCAATTTACTCCTGATATGTATGGTGGCAGTATGTCCGTCCATTTCAGGCATTTGCAGGTCCATAATGATCAGGCTGTAGTCACTGTTTTTTTCGAGCAGTTCAATTGCCTCAAGTCCATTATTGGCAATGTCTACCATGCCGCCTGCTTTTTTCAATACATGCAGTATCACTTTTTGATTTACTTCGTTGTCCTCTGCCACGAGGAACCTTTTACCTGCAAAGAGTGAACTGTAATTTTTAATATCTGCTCCCGCGAGGAAAAGTTGATTTTTTGTTTCAGTGTAATGATATGGCAAACAAATTTGAAACGTAGTGCCGGTGTTTATTTCACTCTGTACGGAAACTGTACCGCCTTGTAATTCGAGCAATTGCTTTGTTATAGCAAGACCCAGGCCTGTGCCGCCGTATTTCCTGGAAGTGTCTGATGTTGCCTGGGTAAAGCTTTCGAAAATGTCACCCAACTTATCTGCTGGTATGCCTATGCCAGTATCTGAAATTTTAAAATCCAGTAATATTTCGTCGGACGTTTTATTGCGCATATTAATATTAACGGTTATGCCACCATTGGAGGTGAATTTGATTGCATTTCCTATGATGTTCACTAATATTTGGTTCAGCCTGTATGGATCGCCATTGAGAGTGGACGGCAGATGCCTGTCTATTTCGAATAGCAGGTGTAAGCCTTTTTCCTGAACGCGTTGCCTGAATATTGCTTTTATATTATCTGTGACTTCATTTAGCTTGAAATCGATTTTTTCAATAGTTAGCTTGCCAGCCTGTATTTTCGAAAAGTCGAGTATATCGTTAATTATAACCAAAAGATTATCTGAAGATTTTTTAATAGTGGATGCAAAATCTTTTTGCTCAGGATCAAGCTGAGTGTCTAAAAGGAGGTCCGTCATACCCTGGATGCCGTTCATAGGCGTGCGTATTTCGTGACTCATATTTGCCAGAAATTGTTCCTGTAACTTTTTGGCATCTTCTGCAATCTTTTTTGATTGTTTCAACTGCTCCTCATTCCTGGCTCTTTCTGTAATATCCGTTCCAATGCCACCCAGGCCGTAGATTTGATTTTGTGAATCGAGCAGTGGGAATTTCGTGATGAGAAAATGATGAGTGCCATCTTCCATCTCTATCGCTTCTTCCATTTCCAAATGTTTACCTGTTCTGATTACTTCATTGCTGCTTTCAATACAATTTTGCGCAATGTGGGGTTCCATAATGTCGAAAGGTGTTTTACCTATCGCCTGGTTGTCATCCACTTTAAAAATTTCTTTGAACTGCCTGTTGGTCACGAGATACTTTCCCTCCAGGTCTTTAATGTAGATAAAAGCTGTTGCATTGTCTAAAACCGACTGCAGCCTTTTTTGATTCTGCACAAGTTCGATCTCATATTTCCTCAAGACATCTTCCATTTGCTTTCGTTCGGAAATATCCTTTACCAGGCACTGGAAGCCCACCAACCGGCCGTCTTCTTTCACCAAAATCGCAGACTGTTCTACCCATTTGAGTTCACCATTTTTAGTACTAATGCAAAATTCAATTAAAGTCTCATCCAGGTTGTTTTTCATTTGATTTTTATACTTCTCCATCACCTCATTTTTCCAGTCATCTTTTACTAATGCTAAAAAATGGGTGCCTGTTAATTCTGCAGATGAATACCCCGTAAGTTCGTAGGCTTTGGTGCTGCAGAAGGTAAAATAACCTTCGAGCGAACACGTATACATTACTACTCCGGAATTTTCAATCAGGTTCCGATATTTTGTTTCGTTGGAGGTAAGCTCTTTTGTAATGTTTATCAGGCTCAGCTCAGCTTCTTTCTTTTTTCCTTCAATATTGTTTAATGAGCGGGCAAGCCACCACATCAGCGTGGCAAAAACTGAAACTATGAAAACAATGGCCAGAGCCGATCCGAATTCCTCGCTAAATAAATTCATGCGCCGCCCCTGCAGGCGCAGGAAAGTTACTATTATGGGTGACACAACACCGATAGGAAGCAATCTGCGTATAATGATGCCGCCAATGTTTTTATTCGTCAGTACACTTACGAAGCCCGTTTTATACCTGCACAAAAGGACCGCACTGGTAAGTAATATAAATGCGATTGCTGACTGGATTGCCATAGGCCGGAATACAAAAAACTCTTCGGTTGGTCCGGAGGCGTAGAGGTTGCCAATAATAGCCCACAGGCTTAAAATAAAAGCGATAAAAATGACTACTTGCGAAGGCACTATCTTTCCATTTGATTTTCGGTCAGTTAGAAATAATCCTGTACCAATTAATACAAAATTCACGATGGTACCCGGAGCCATTCTGTTATTATCCAATTTATCCGCAAAGAGCCACTGATCAATGCCTATATCTAATGCCGGGATTCTGCCGAATAATCGGATGACAGCAATGCCGGCTATAAACAAGCCCAGGTATTTACCACACTGCAGAAACTTGTTTTTTTCTTTTTGCTGAATACTGTAGACCGCCGCAGCACTCAACAGAAAGAGCACCGCCGTAGTCGGATTCATATCCGTTATGCCTGGAAAAAATTTGTGTAAAAAAGGTATCTCAAAGGTCCAACTCATCAACACAAGGCACGCAATGCCAATAACAGCTTTAGTCATCCCCTCACTAAACTTATTGACTGTTATAAAATTGTCGTTGCTCATTAAGTAATGTTTGTAATCCTAAAGTGAGGGATAGCGGATGCTTTTTACTTTTGAGACAGATATTACATCACTAATAAAGATTTTCTTGCGGTGTAATCTGTATTTCATTTGTAATAATGCGCTATTCCTTATTGTATAACTATAAAATTTCTAAAATATTGGACATGGGATAAAATATTCTTCCGCCCCGGTTGCTTGCAAAAGCTAGGGCTGTGCTGTGGCATAGCCCTCCGAAACCTGCACACTGTTCAAAGTGTTGCGGGCTTTTATCCCGGCCCATTT
>JBDSPQ010000475.1:0-2772 GCA_039930305.1 Ginsengibacter sp.
AATGTGTATAATTTGGTGTATTCACCACTACCAGTTCTACAGCATCATCACGCAACATGTCTTCCAGCGCCCGGTAAGTTTTTATACCTGGGTATTTTTCCTCTGCAATATTTTTAGAACGTTCCCAAGCGGCATAGAGATTAAAGCCAGGATTTACATTGAGAAAAGGCGCGTGAAAAACCCATCCACTCATTCCGAAAGAACATAAGGCTGTATTAATTGGAAGCATCCTTTATAAATTTATTTGTTCATGACGTTTACGAAAAAATCGTAAACAAAAGTATAGTGTTTATCACAAACTTTCGTGGCGGTCCTGCTTTATGCAAAACACTTTAATGGAAATGGCGAACACTGCAAAACGACGGCGTAGTGATGTAAGTTTCAATCCGGGAAAATATTTAGAAAGGGTAGGAGGAAATTGAGTGGTCAATTATTGCCTTACTACTTTTTGACGAAACTATTTTGGCCGGATTAATTTCAAGAATGTAAACGCATTTTGTAAGCATACTGACATCAAGTACCTCGCTTTGACTATTTACATTTTGTAAACTCCCTCCCCCCGGACCGGGGGCAAAGAAGACAGGAAAATTGTTGGAAAAAATAAGCCTGTCATTTTCCTTTAAATAATTTCTATCTTTCGTCTTCAAACGATTGCCATGACAAAACTTTCCCTCCGCCTGGTAGCTTGTTCTATGATCGCCATGGTGGCTATTATTTCATGTAAACATTCAATACCTGCTGTAGAAGAAAATAATGAACCTGTAAGTAACGGCCGGCCGCAACAGCCACCACCGCCATCCCTTACCCATGGCATTTGTGGTTACGACCTGGATGAGGCTGCCGTAACCGCCGCTGGCTGGACAAAAACTTTCAATGAAGACTTTTCTACGAATCTGGATAATTGGAATGTATGGTATGGTGGCGCCTTCAACAATGAACTGCAATTGTACCAGCAATCAAATCTCTCCATCGCCAACGGCAACCTCGTGATCACCTCAAAAAAGGAAACGGTAACGGGACCTACAACGCCTTATGATCAAACAACAAAATCCTTTAATTATACCTCGGGGAGAATAGAATCAAAAACAACTATTTCGGCATCTGCCGCAGCGCCAAAAGTGCGTGTGACGGCACGGATCATGCTGCCCCCCGGGTATGGCATGTGGCCTGCCTTCTGGAGCTACGGCGATCCATGGCCGACGCAGGGCGAGATAGATATCCTTGAAGCACGCGGCCAGGAAGGCAATAAGTACCAGACCAATTATTTTTACGGCAAAACCAGCGGCCGAAACCTTGTAAAAAATGCTGAAGGTTACATTACTACAGATGTCAGCCTCCAAAACTGTTATCACGTATACGAATTGATCTGGTCACAAAGCTCCTTACAATTTTTTTTCGACGGGCAACTGGTTCAGACAAATACGGGTAGCTATGTAAATGGGCTTTTCGGTAAATCCGAAAAAATTGCATTGAACGTGGCGGTCGGTGGACTCTTCTTTTCCAACCTGGATCCCACACAGATTGTAACCGGCAGCATGTACGTAGATTGGGTTAAAGTATTTACATCAAATTAATTCAGCGCCGATAGTTCAATCGTTAATTATCAAAAAGCAAAGCAGTGTAATTCTTTGAATGGATTCGGACCCTAAATTAAAAAAATAGTCTTCCCCTATGCACGGATATTTTTTTACCCCGGAAGGAAATTGGTTTGATGAGTTCCGTGTGCTATTCTTAAATACCTAATTATCCGCTCTTATATTCAAATGAAATGGACAAAAGGTAGTTCCTGATACTTTTTGAACCTGCTCCCTGTATTTCTGAGGGGATAATGCAGTATGCTTTTTAAAAAAGCGGCTGAAGTAGGAATGGTCCTCAAAATTTAATTTCGTTGCAATTTCTGAGACATTCATTTCAGTTTGCGTTAGCAATATTTTTGCTTCACCTAATACCATTTCATTTATAAATTTGCCGGGTGTTTCGTCCTAAAGTCTGCTTAAGCGTCTACTCAAAATGCCTAGAAGTAATATGGAGCAGGCGGGCATATTCCTTAGCTTTTTTCTCCTTTGTAAAATTATTTTAAACAAGGTGCTGGAAATGTCTCGAAAGCAAACACTGGCGGTCTTGACGCCTTTTTAGCGACCGGGCAAGCGGAAGAAATAGTTCTTTGATCTTTAGCAATAAAATGCCAATGTAATATCTTAGGACGTTATGTCTTTCTTCTGGGGAAGAATCGGGTTCTCTTAGTATTTGAGCAAACAATTCACCAATTATTTCAGTATCGCTGCCTAGAAGTTTTATAAGATGCTCGGCATCTCTTTCAAAAAAAAGAAATGACTCTGTTAACCTGTTAGATTTGAAAAGAGGAAAAAGATATTCAGGATGAAAATCAAGGAAGAATCCCGTTTTATATTGCGAAGGGGCAAATTGGTAGTAAGCGCCTTCGGGAATAATTATAAGATCATTTGATGAAGCCAGATAGTTTTTTACGCCCAGGTTTATTTTACACCTACCGCCTGTAATGAGCAGGATAGAATGAAATGAATTTTTTTTCACGGCTTGAACACAATGGCTTACCTGCCAGCGACCGTCTTCAATTCTGGCGGGAACGATCATTCTATTTAAATAACCGGCCATATTTTTTTATTGAAATAATCGGATATATCCCGGTGTTTACATTCAATTAGGGAGAGAGCGAGAAGTGGACAAAAACGAGATTTTTAATCCGGAATTCAGCGTCCTGAATTCGTATTATAAAATTATGATATTTTAATT
>JBDSPQ010000476.1:0-2573 GCA_039930305.1 Ginsengibacter sp.
TAAAATTTATCCCAAAAAAGTTTTGTTTCAACGGCATCCGTTCCTCCCATATTCATTTTGGCGGCTGACCAGCTACCTGAATTAAGGTTTTGTTCATTTACGGGATATGTAAATCGAACCGGGTAACCTGATAATGCAGTTGGCGGAGCAATAAGTACCGGATAATCCAACCTTCTTTGTTCAACCCATGTCTGAAACCCGTTAGTATACAGCGAAAGGTATTTTTGAATACCAATCTTCTGCTTGTATGTACCCGCAGCTGTTGCATAGGCGACAGATGGCTTGGCTAGATACACAGCGGCATCCGCAGCGCTCACTCCCCAAAAATCCAAAGAAGCTTTTACTGCGCTGGTGTAATGGGTGGCGGCTGTTCCACCAACGTTGTACCCACGCTCAGCAGCTTCAGCCAGTATGAATTCTACTTCTGAATAACTCATAAAAATAAAAGGGAAATCAGGTTGTTCAACTAAATCACTTGGATGTGAATAGGATGGAAATGCATTTCCTCTTCCAACTACACCACCAACGAATGCAGAATCGTTATTACCACCCTTACCAGTAAAAAATGCTTCTCTTCTAGGATCATTGTTCGCATTCATGATAGCAATAATACCCTCAGCGGCGACAAAGTCATTCCTGCCACTTTGCACCACGTTGGTCCAAACTGGATTTACATTCGGTGTAGCCACATAGTAAGTGAAAGATGCGTTGTCACTTGCGGAAGTAAAAGCACCCGGTGCAGCTGACTCAATCACAGATTTGGCCTTCGCATCATCAAAATCTGCAATTGTAATACCCATCCTTAACTTCAACGAATTTGCAAATTTCTTCCAGCTGTCTACATTTCCATTATATAGTAAATCAGCACCCCCAAAGCTATCTCCAGATGCATCAAGCGCGGTAATATCTGCATCGAGCCTTGAAAGGAGATCGTAATAAATGGTCTTCGCGTCATCATATTTCGGAAATAAATTTGCAGCATCCAATGCTTCGGTGTAGGGAATATTTCCATAAGTATTCACCAATACTGACCAGGTGTAAACCTCCATAATGTCCAACATTGCCAATTCATTCTTTTGTTGAGTGGCATCCGTAACATCATCGGGAATCAGGTTCCTTGCTGACTGGAAATCGATCAGGACATTCTTATATAAAGCCCTCCACCAATTATCGGCGACGCTTCTTGTACCCAAATCGTAATTGCTTTCATCCACATACGTTACTTCTGTCCATTGTTGACTAATAAGTTCAAAAATGTTGGTATTCACATTTGGCGTTGCCAGGTAATCAGATAGATTTCGTTGGCCGTTTGAAAAGAGCGTGTACGAGGGTACCGTGCTTGATCGCTTGGTATCCTCATTCAGATAGCTTATATCTTTATTACAAGATGCAAAAAAGAAAAGTAAAGCCGGGATTAATATTAATATTTTTTTCATATTCAATGGTTTAAAATTTAAATTTAAGGTTAGCTCCTATTGATCTTACAGCAGGATAAGCCCCACTCTGATAGCCCTGAATATTGCCTGAGCTAAGCAGATCTTCAGGATCTGAATAAGGCATGTTCTTATTTATTATCCACAGATTGCGCCCAAATACACTCACATCAATCCCCTGGAATATTTTAGTTCTTTCAATGAATGATTTAGGAAGAGAAAAGTTTAAAGTAACTTCCCTGAGTTTTACATAACTCGCATCATAAACAAATGCTTTAGCTGGATTTCTATAATATCCATAAATTCCAAAGAGCGTTCCACCTCCAACATCTCCGTTAACACGAGTAGTATTTGCTTTTCCATCAGCAGTTACTCCAGGCAATATTACTCCGCCGCCATCTGCAACATGATCCCTTAAATCATTTCCAAGATCATTTTTGCCTGCTGTAAAGTCATAAAGTCCTGTTGCATATCCATAATAGGAATCTAACGAGAAAACATCACCACCCTGGCGGATATCTATCAAAAAGCTCAGGGATAAATTTTTGTAACGAATCATATTGTTTATGCCTCCAAGCCAGTCGGGAGTGGCATTTCCTATCACATTATTTGAAGTTGAAGTAATCGCGTAATACCCATTAGCCTTAACAGTCCGCTCTCCATTTGTGTAAACAAAATCTTTACCACGAATCTGGCCATACGCTTCTCCCGGAACTGCATTAACTGAAACACCACCCTGGAACGAACCAAGCTGCAACACAGCCGAGGAATCTGGCCCAAATAATGACAAGACCTTATTATTGTTTTTAGTAAAGTTCAATCGAACATCCCATTGAAAATTCTGTGTCTTTACAGGTGTAAGATTTAATGATACTTCCCAGCCTTTATTTTGGATAACGCCTGCATTTATATATTCATAATCATAACCTGTTGCGGTAGATACGGCAACCGGCAATATTTGATTAACTGATTTTGCATCATAGTAGGTCAAATCAAAGCCCAACCTGTTTTTGAGGAAATTCATTTCAAGACCTATCTCGTAGCTCTTGGTGCGCTCAGGTACAAGTTCGGAATTGTTTTTTGTACCTGGAACAGAAAACAATGTAGCTGAACCATAGGAAGGTAACGCGGTATAAATGT
>JBDSPQ010000477.1:0-3400 GCA_039930305.1 Ginsengibacter sp.
TGAAGACCCCGCCGTACCCGGTACTACCAAAACAGCCCGCAGCCAAAACCGAAGGGTAGTCGTAAAATTGGTAAATAAATAGCCTTCAGAGAAAATGATTTTGGTATTTAGATTTCCAGTAAGATTAAGGCTCAGAACCCGTGTCCTTCGCTGGAAAACTTGACCGGCCTTGCAACTACGGTATGTTTATATTAATATTGCGCCGGTAATGATGTTTTGCTAACAAGATCACCAAACACTTTCTTAGAGCAACCTGTATTAACCTTTCACGCTTTATCCTTTAAATAGCTGTCCCAGGAACTCAATCAAACCTAACCTAACCTAGAACTAAGGAAAATTGAGTAACATACCGAATAACACCGCCAACAAACATTTGTTGGAAGAAATATATGACGAGTTTGCCCCGAAAATATATGGCTTCCTGCTGCTGCAAGTTTTAACTAAAGCAATTGCTGAACGACTTCTTATATTGGTCTTTGAAGAGGCGTGGAAAGAAGTTGGGCAGATGCACAATCATGCGGAAAAGCGTTTATTGAAGATTGTGCTCTGCATAGTGCGGCAATATAAAAGTAGCCATCAAGCTAATCAATAGAAGATGCATTTTAGATGTATCTACAATTCCAAATGGGTCTGCTGCAATTTGGCCGCGTATTATCTGATTTCTCCATAATCAACCTAATTATTTTTTGTTTTTATTTAAAAGATTTACAAGGCCCTGTTAAGAATGAATTTTTTTCTTGAAGACTTCATTCACGGCGATTCGACAATTTATTTCACCGGTGCTATATATAAATCTGTATGAAGACTATTCGGAGTATATATCAAAGTATTTTTTTAACAGTGAAGAGGTGTATCAAAGAATGATCAAGCGAAAAAATAAGGAGTTTTCAAAGGGCCAAAAATTGAGTATGAATCAATGAGTGCGTTCAAGTGTTCGCATTCCTTTGCTGTTGGTGAAATGAACCCAATCAATTCATATTCGATTTTTTAAAGATATTTTATTTAGTTTTATTTTTTTGTTTTCACTCTTCGATATGAATAGAATTAAAGAAGTCACCATATACGATCTGGCTACAAAGTTAAATGTATCTGTAGCCACAGTGAGTCGTGGTTTAAAAAACGATCAGGCGGTAAGTAAAAAGACGCGAAAGAGAATTTCCGACCTGGCTGAGGAAATGGGTTACCGGTCGAATCATTTTGCCAGAAATCTCCGGCAACAGCGTACCAGTACGATAGGCGTAATTTTTCATGAGTTAAGGAGCAGTTTTATCAATTCGGTGTTAGCGGGAATTGAAAAAATAACCACAGAATCAGGATACGACCTTATAATTACACACTCGTCGGAAAGTTATCTTAAAGAAGTTGCCAATGCGAACAATCTTTTTCATAAAAGAGTAGATGGTCTCATTGCCTCCCTTTCGTTTGACACTAAAGATTTCAGTCATTTTCAGCCTTTTCTTGATAGACATATACCATTGATCTTTTTCGATCGCGTAGACGAAGAAGGCAGTAACAGTATGGTAATAATTGATAACTATAAATGCGGTTACATCGCAGCCAAACACCTCATTGAGCAAGGTTGCAAACGGCTGGGCCACATTACTTCCAGCCTAAACCGGAATGTGTATGCCCAACGATACAGGGGGTTTCGCGATGCACTATTCGACGGTGGTCTCGAATTCGATCCCGGCTTGCTAATTGTAAACGACTTAAGTGAGAAGGCGGGAATAGATTCTGCTTCTGAAATTTCAAAGATGAGCGTTCTTCCGGATGGCCTTTTTATAACAAATGATTTCGTAGCCGCCGTATGCATGCAGAAATTGAAAGAAATGGGAATTCGCATTCCTGAAGATATAGCGATCGTTGGCTTCAATAACGATGCAGTGAGCAAACTGGTAGAACCTGCATTATCCACTATTAACTACCCTGGAATGGAAATGGGAGAAATTGCTGCCAGGAACCTGATAAACCACCTCACAGGCGTTAGCAAATTACAAGACACTAACAAGATTATTATTCGGTCTGAACTTATTATCCGCAAGTCATCTTCAAAAAAATAAGTCAAGGGCTTCCCTTATTTTCCAATTCTTCCTCGTTACCCTTCCTCATTACTATAAAGCAATCGGTTTAACTATTTTGATGCCTGCTAAAGCTGCACCGTTATATTTTAAAGGTGTAAAATGGTAATTCAAAATGTAATCGGTTTAAAAAATTTTTTAGATTTGAAAATTTCCCATAATTTCATAAAAATTACCATTTTAAAAAAGATTGTTTATGAGAAAACTAACACATCGTTTTGCCAAACCGGCAACGCATTTATTTACGGTATTATTTTTCCTCATCCTTTCATTCTCTGCTTTTTCGCAAAAGAAGATTAGTGGAAAGGTGACGGATAATAAAGGCAACCCTGTTCATCGTGCATCCGTCACAGTTAAGGGTTCGAATACCGGCACTATTACAAATGAGGAAGGTGACTATTCTATTACAGTGCCCTCTGATGCCAAAGTACTTTTATTTTCTTCAGTAGATATGGCGCCTATTGAAGTGGTTCTTGGGTCACAAACAACTATTAACCCTTCACTCAGCCCTTCTCAAACTATTCTGGGGGATATTGTTGTGGTGGGTTATGGTACTCAAAAACGAGCCTCGGTCACAGGAGCTATTTCCAGCGTGAATAGCAAAACGATGACTGAAGTACCGTCGATAAGCGTTTCGCAAGCCTTACAGGGCCGCGTTGCAGGGCTGCAAGTTACAAGTAATGGAAGCCCGGGTACTGACCCTATTGTACGTATCAGGGGCATCAGCTCAATCAGCTTTGCTTCCGATCCTTTATATGTAGTTGATGGATTTCCTACCGGCGACCTGGCCACCCTTGACGTAAGAGATATAGAATCTGTGGATGTGTTGAAAGATGCTTCCGCTGCTGCTATTTATGGTTCCCGGGCTACAAACGGCGTAATCATCATTACCACGAAAAAAGGCAGAAGAGATGGCAAATTGAAAGTAAATCTTGATTCCTATGTGGGCTTCCAGGAAGTAACAGAGCGGCTGAGCTTGTTAAATACAGATCAGTTCAAGCAATACGCAATTGCATATAGGGGCAGCCAAATACCCCGCCTTTTACCGCCGGATATTGATCAACCTGTGTACACGGGCGCAACGCAAACTTATGGTCAAACCAATACTGATTGGCATGATGCTTATTTTAAGACCGGGGTAATGACTCAGCATAATATTGGTTTGAGTGGTGGAAACGAAGTATCCCGCTTTTACGCTTCGGGAGGTTTTAATGACCAACAAGGTACCGCGCCGACAGTCGCATATCGCCGGTATAACTTTCGTATTAATTCTGATCATGTCATTAGCAAAATTTTCACCTTCGGAGAAAATTTATACGTTG
>JBDSPQ010000478.1:0-3141 GCA_039930305.1 Ginsengibacter sp.
CGTGTCGCTAATGCCCTGGATCATTTCTTCAGTAATATGAAAAGGCGCCAGGTCAGGTTCAGGGAAATAGCGGTAGTCATTGGCTTCTTCCTTATTGCGCAAAGAAAATGTAGTTGCACTAACGGCATCAAAACTTCTTGTCTCCTGGATAATTTCTTCACCGTTTTCCAACAGGTGGATCAAACGGTCGACTTCAAACTCGATTGCCTTACGAACGTTCCTGATGGAGTTGAGGTTTTTTACCTCTACCTTGGTACCGAGAGCCTTTTCTCCCGTAAGCCTTACCGATACGTTTGCATCGCAACGCATGCTTCCTTCCTCCATATTGCCATCGCAAATACCGAGATACCTGACGGTTTTTCTTATTTCTGTAACATATGCGTAAGCTTCTTCTGCTGAGTGCATATCAGGCTCGGAAACGATCTCTAATAATGGTACGCCGGCACGGTTAAGATCAATGCATGTATATTTTTGGTCTGCATCATGAATACTTTTCCCCGCGTCTTCTTCCAGGTGAATTCGGTTTAATACAATGTTTCTTTTCTCCCCATTGCTATTTATGGGCACATAGCCATTTTTGCAAATAGGAGTAGTATGTTGGGAGACTTGGTAGCCTTTTGGCAAGTCAGGATAGAAATAGTTTTTCCTGGCAAAATAATTGTCTCTAACGATGTCGCAATGAAAGGCCAGGCCTGCGCGAATAGCAAATTCCACTGCTTTTTTATTCATTACAGGCAATGAGCCAGGGTGCGCCAGGGACACCGGGCTTATATTAGTATTAGGTGGCTGGCCAAATTCCGTTTTATCTCCGCAAAACAATTTCGTTTTTGTAAGTAATTGGGTATGTACTTCCAGGCCTATCACAGCTTCATATTTGTTGCCAGCTAACATGCTGCGAAGGTATGAAAAGAGATTTCGAATAACTATTTCCCCTTGAACGCATAAACAGGAAGCGCTTTTTAAAAACAGTAAGTCATTATTAACTGGCCGAAAAAACAAAAGCCACTTAAGACAGCGGCTTTTATTTTAATAATGTTATGTTGTGTGTTGGGAAGCGCTTTATAAGTCCGCACTGTTTGCCGGCTTTGGAATTTTTACGTCAAAAGACATTATTGTTTTGTTTCGCTTTCCTTTGATGGTAAAATTCTCTTCATCAACATGATGCAGGAGTTCAGAACGGAGATCATTTATATCATTTACTTTTTCGCCTGCCAATTCCGTAATGATATCATCTTTTTTCAAACCCGCCTTATCAGCGGCAGAACCTGTCGTGACCTCTAAAACTTTTGCGCCTGTTTCATCTTTTGTATCTTCTACCTTCACTCCGAGTTTTACATTATCATTGCGGAAGTATTTAAAAAATGTGTTCGGCATATTGCCGCTCCCCGGCACCCGCGGCATTTGAAAGTTGTAATCAAAATTCTTGTTGGGGCCATTATCGTTTCTGAAAATTCTAACTCTTTCACGTTCTTTGGTTTCTCCAAGTTTTACTTTTACATCATTTTTTTTCCCATCCCTGTTATAATATAATTTTATTTCATCGCCGGCTTTGTGTGACCGTATGACTTCTATTAATGCCTCGGGAGACTGGATTGACTTATCATCAATTTTTGTTATTACATCGCCTTCTTTTAGCCCGGCTTTTTCAGCCCCGCTGCCCTTTACCGCCTCTTTTACGGATACGCCGTTATCACCCTTTTCAGTTATCACCCCGAGAAATGTACGGGAACCACCTATGGCGGGCGCATCTTCAAAAACACGAATGTCCATATCTTCATCTTCCGATCCGCCATTCCAATTAAAATTTCCAGATCCTTTCCTTACTTTTAATTGTTCTCTTTCTATTATTGATACATCGCCGTTTTTAAATTCCGACAACGGCTTGCCATCAACGGTAACTTTGTCGCCATTGATTTCTATGCTCATTTTCGTCTCTTTATCACCGTTGCTGCGAATGATAATTTCCCTTGTTTTTTTCTCCACAGCATTGTTGTCTTGCCCAAGAACAATAGTTGAACAACATCCGAGGTATGCAATCAAAAATGCAGGTATAAAAATTTTTTTCATTGTAAATAATTTTAAGTACGAAAAATTTAGTAGATCAAAATTAAGCAGAATAATTTAATTACGAAGTGTTTCGCATATTATTTCCTTTTTTAACAAAATCATAAAAAAATTTGCTGGATATCTTGTAGATTTTTACAGGACAGCCGTCAATAAAATCTTCAGTTTGGTAGGTCATACCAATCTTTTCCAAAACCTTTTGAGAAGCGATATTCTCTACATGAACCCGGCCTTCGACCCAATCCAGGTTTATATTTTGAAATCCATATTTTAATGTAAAAAGGGCCGCCTCCGTGGCATATCCCTGCCCCCATGCTTCCTGTCGCAGCCGATAGCCCAGGTCAATAATATTTTCTGCCGCTAATTTTTTTAATCCGCACCAGCCAATAAATTCTTCATTTTCTTTTAGCACCACCGCCCACCTGCCCAGTTGAATAGTGTATTGCGGAATGATAATATCCCGAATCAAGCTCGTGGCATCTTCCTCATGCTGAAATGGGCGTTCATGTACATATTTGACCACTTCGGGGTTGCTATTGAGCTTAAAAATAAGGGAGGCATCCTGCTCGGTAAAGCGCCGCAGGAGAAGCCTGGGTGTGTCGAAAATAATATCCATAATTATTTGATCAGCTGATAATGGCTTTCACTACAGCAATTACTTCCGCAATTCTGCTGCTATCCTGGCCGCCCGCTGTAGCTAAGTTTTTCTGTCCGCCGCCGCCGCCTTTTATCAATGGGGCAATTTGCTCTTTGATAATGCGGGAAGCATCAAGGTTTCGTTCGTTTTGTAAAATGTCGCCGATCGCGAGTACAACCGAAGGCTTATCGTTAATGATGGCAGTTAAGATAATGAGGCCTGACCCTTTCAGTTCATTTAGAATTTGAAAGCCAAGCTTCTTAAGCATGTCTGGATTTTTCACTTTCAATTCACGGCCGACAAAACTTGCATTGCCAATGACCTCCGCATCCTGCGCCAGTTTTGAGGCCAGCCCATTTAATTGTTCTGCATCCGCTTTTTCCAATGCTTTGTTTAAATCATTATTCTCGTTTATCAAATTTGATACAGCTTTTTCCAGG
>JBDSPQ010000479.1:0-5693 GCA_039930305.1 Ginsengibacter sp.
TAGAACCCGGAATGGTTTCTGATTTTTCAAAAAATTCAGAGGATTGCCGGACAGCGATTATGAATATTTTTTTTATTTTCTAAAATTATATTATGTCAGTCAAACACCATGCTCCTTCAAAAGTCACAGCAGTATTGGCAATAGTTTTTTTAATACCTCCGTTAATATTTTTCATATTATGGTCGTCCATCGGATTGCAAAGTTCGGGACTGAATGCCAGGGAAAAGATCAGCAGGTACCTGGAATATTTCCCCCAATTTATGCAGAATTTACAGGGCATCAACCTTGTTTCAATTGCTTGTTGTTTGGTGGCAACTTATTTTGCGGCGAGAAGTTTTAGAAAGCGTTTACTTTCTATAAGAATTCTTATGTTCCTGACAGTGATCGCGGCAATGTTTATTATACTATTTGATATATATCAAATGGTATAAATTATTTATATTCATAAACGATCTTTCCAAGAAGTCGTTTTTCTTTAGAAAAACACATCTCAGTCTCCCTGAGTTTATTGTCGTTATAAATGTACCTCCAGATGAAGTAGTTGTCGCCGGTTTCAGATGCAGAAATCATTTGAACGGCTTGATCTGAATCATCATACTCGTATATATAATCAGGTAAAAGTTTTTCCGCCCGGTCATTGAAATGTACGACATCAGTCAGTCGATTTTTATCATCGTAATAATAATAGTATTTTTTATCAGTTGCACTGGTCGTAATAACTGTTTCTTCAGTAATATTTCCACTGCTGTCCTTCTTAAATATTATACTTGATACTGGGATATTATTCTTTTTGCGTTCTAATGTAGCCGGCAATCCTTTTCCATCATAAGTATATTCGCGTGTTTCCGAAATAGCAAGTCGGCCATCGTCTTCTTTAGTGTCGATTTTTACCATGCTCAATTGTCCTTCAGCATTATAGGTGTAATCAGTGATGCTGGTGGTAGTGGGCGTATTATCAGTGATCTTTATTATTTTGCCACCGTTATCATATTCACTTACCAGCAGTGATTCACCTGTAATATAAGAACGGGAAATCATCTCTGACTTTGTGAAATCGCTGTTTATTTTTTTTTCGCATCTGAATCCCTCACTTGGCTCGCCGTCGTCTTCAAAGCTTTTTATGCGTATGTACCTTAGTTTTTCAGCTTTTAATATCGAGAAATCTTTAATAAGCTGCCGCGTATTCCAAATATCTTTGTAATAATACTGTGCGTTTGCCTGGTATGTAGAAAACAAGCTAAGCATACATATAGCAAGAGTAGCTAGTCGAAATTTTTTAATCATTAATCAGGGCCGGTTTTAATTTTGTACCAGTTATATAGTAAACGTGTAAAATACCTCATTAATTTTGCATGCTGTTTTAGTTCGGTATTTTTAACCACTTTTTACAATACCTCCGGGTCACATGTGCTTATCCTTGGCCTTTTCATCTTTATATTCACGAAAAAAATTCATATGCTATATCAGGATAACCAACTGGAGCGTTTGGTGACTATAATGAATGAACTAAGGGAAAAATGTCCATGGGATAGAAAACAAACTATTCATTCGTTGCGACAGCAGACCATTGAGGAAACTTATGAGCTTGCCGAGGCCATCAGTAACAAAGATTGGAAAAGCATGAAGGAAGAACTCGGCGACCTTCTTTTACATATTGTTTTTTATTCAAAAATCGCTGAAGAGAATAAGGAATTTACCCTGCCTGAAGTGGTGGATGCGGTCTGTGAAAAATTAATTTCCCGCCATCCGCACATTTATGGTGATGTGATTGTAAAGGATGAAGACGATGTAAAAAGAAATTGGGAACAAATTAAGCTGAAGGAAGGTAAGGCTTCTGTGCTGAGTGGTGTGCCTGATGCCTTGCCGGCAATGATTAAAGCTATGCGCCTGCAGGAAAAAGCAAAGCAGGTTGGCTTTGAATGGGACAATAAGGAAGATGTATGGAAAAAAATAGAAGAAGAAAAATTGGAATTGCAGGAGGCTGTTCAGTCCGGTGAACAGGAAAAAATAGAAGAGGAAGCGGGGGATCTGTTTTTTAGTCTCATTAATTATATAAGATTTATTAATGTGGATGCAGAGAATGCGCTGGAACTTACCAATAAGAAATTTATCCGCAGGTTTACCAGGATGGAACAAATTGCCAAACAAAACGGCCAGGAACTTGCCAATATGACGCTTGCAGAAATGGATAGCATGTGGAACGACATAAAAAAACAAAAAACACTACGTTGATCTTCAAAAACACAAATTCTTTTTTTGGCAGAAACGGGTTTTTACTGGTAATAGCTGCCTGGCTTCTGACCATATCTTTCATTATAGACAATTACTGGAGCGGTTTTGCTACTTCTTCTTCGGTACAGAGATCTGTACAGCGAAATATTGTCAATACGCAAAAGCAGATAGCAAATTTTTATAGGGATTCCACGCTCATCAACAAAATGATCAGGGGCAAGTATAATAATGTGGAGCTAAAGAAGCTGGTAGATAAAAAATTCTTCATATTCATCTATAAAATTTCCCCATTAGATGAGCGTCAAACGATTTTTTGGAATACCCAGATTATTGAGCCGCCTGCTTCTATTTTAGAAGAACCTGAAGGAAGTTCTTTCAGAAAACTAACGAATGGTTGGTACATTTTTGATAAGAAAAAGTACCAGAACCCGGGTAGTTCTGTTTTTGAAATTGTAACGTTGATTCCGGTAAAATGGGAATACTATGTACAAAATAAATATCTACACAATTCATTTGCTTCGGTAGACGATATTGAAAAGAATTTTACGATCACACTCTTACCCACACCAATTCCCATAAAGAATTCTGAAGGCAACATTATGTTTTACCTGAAGAAGATGAACGAAGTGAATGCCCCTGAGAACAGTTCAGTTTCACTCTGGCTAAGGATCCTGGCCGGAATTATGGTGCTATTTTTTGTACATAAACTGGCCAAATTTTTTGTTGAAACTAAAGGCTTTTGGGCTGGCATTGGTATTCTGCTTTCATGCGTGATAGTGTTGCGGACCTGTAGCTATTTCCTGCCGATACCACTAAACTTTCGTCAACTGGAAATGTTTGATCCCAAAATTTACGGATCAAACTTAATCCTTCGCTCTCTCGGGGATTTATTGATCAATTCATTATTGTTCATTTGGATCGTGTTGTTTATACGGTTTCATTTTGGAACGAAATACACCGGCATTAAATTCAATACGAATTTCAAAAAAAACCTTGCCGTAGGTATTCTTGCAGTATTTATGATTGCCATGACAATTATCTGTGGAAACATTGTCCGCAGCCTTGTGTCTGATTCGCAGATTTCTTTCGACGTTATTAATTTTTTTACATTAAATATCTATTCCGTCATCGGTTTCATAGTGTTGTGTTGCGTGGCCACAGGTTACTTTTTTTTGATACAAATATTGCTTCATCCGGTAAAGAATGAGATCAGGCCTAAACCACATGTCCTCTACCTGGTAATTTCAGTAACCGGACTGGTAATTTTGTCGTTTTTTCTGCATTCTCCCCTGGTCTCATTCAACCTTAGCTTGTTAGTTTGGTTATTGCTTTTCATTTACCTGCTAAGTTTTAATTACTTATCGTTGCAGGCTTTCAATCTCATTTCGTCAAGATATATTTTCTGGGTTTTTTTCTTTTCCGTTTCCATCACTGCGGTTATTGTATTGCATAATAAAAAGAAGGAGTTGGAAGAGAGAAAAGATTTTGCTGAAAATCTTGCGAATAAAGCTGATCCGTTTGGCGAATTGATGATGAATATGGTACTCACGGATTTCAGCCCACGATTTCTTTCAGATGTATTTCCACGGTTTGAAAAATCAATACAAAACAGACTGTTGAAAGACAGCCTTATTAACGAAAATTTTACCGGTTATCTAAATAAGTACGATACAAAAGTTTACACTTTTGATAGAACGGAGTTGCCCTTATACAATGATGATTCGGTAAGCTATAGTGCACTGAACACGATCATTCAAACACAAGGTAAACCGACAGGTATTCCCGGTGTTTTCTATTATGACGTTTCCTACGATAGATTCAACTACATCAGCAAGAAAAATATTGTGGATACTTCCGGCAATATGATGGGATATATCTTTCTTGTCTCAAAGCCAAAAAAATATAAAAGTGATGCCTTGTATCCCGAACTTTTTTCAAAAGGTAATACCAATTCAATTGAAAGTTCTTCGGTATATGCGTTTGCTGTATATAAAAAGAACCAGTTGAGTACGAGCTACAACGATTACGCTTTTCCTACTTCAATAGATTCTACCCAATTTACCTATAATGAATTCCGGACGGTAGACAACAATGGCTATGAAGAGTTATGGTTCAGGCCAAATGCAGACAAGGTAATTGTGATTGCACGCCAGGATAATTTTTTCATAGAATCCATTACACTCTTTGCTTACCTGTTTTGTTCTTTTTTGTTAATCACGGTGCTATTCAACATGTTAAATCATTTGCTGACCGATAAAATAATATCAGGAAAACTTAAACCGTTCTGGCAATTTACCATCAGAAACCAGGTACACGGCACTATTATTACTATCAGTATATTTTCTTTCCTGGTGATAGGTATTACAACCATCCTTTTCTTTATCAGCAGGTACCACAGTAACAATAGGGAAAAGCTCAGCCGAACGATACACGTTATGGAAACACAGGTGCGAAACTCATTGGATACGATACCACTTGCACGACTGGAATTGGATAATCCTACAAACTTAAACAACAACCAGCTCGAACAAACGATCAACAATATTGCTTCCATTCATGCCGCCGATATAAACCTCTACGACCTTAGCGGCGACCTGAAAATTTCTTCTTTACCGTTGCCTTATAAAAGAGGTATCGTTAGCGAAAAAATGGATCCTGTAGCTTTCTTCCATCTAAATAAATTAAAGGACGTACAGTTCTTCCAGGAACAAAAAATAGGGGAGCTGGAATACCTGAGTAATTATGTACCTGTACGTGATGAAACAGGGAAGGAATACGCTTATATCAATATTCCATATTTCGAATCTCAAAATAAATTGCAGGATGAGATTTCTAATTTCCTTGTTACGATCATTAATCTCAATGCTTTCATCTTTCTGGTGGCTGGTATTATTGCCTTATTCATAACTAACAGGATTACACGATCTTTCTCTCTTATAAGTGATAAAATGAAGGAAGTGAATCTGGAGAAGAGGAATGAAGAAATCGTATGGAACAGGCAGGACGAAATTGGTGAACTGGTAATTGAATACAATAAGATGGTAAAGAAACTCGATGTTAGTGCCGAATTGCTTGGTAAGAGTGAACGTGAAAGTGCATGGAGGGAAATGGCGAGGCAGGTAGCGCATGAAATCAAGAATCCTCTAACCCCAATGAAGTTGAATCTTCAGTACCTGCAAAAAGCCATCGATAATGATTCTCCCGAGGTGAGAAATATATCTGTGTATGTTGCTAATATCTTACTGGAGCAAATAGATCATTTATCACAGATCGCAGGGGACTTTGCGCAATTTGCTAATATAGGTAATTCGAACAATCAGCTGTTTGATGTAAACCGGACTTTGGAAAACGTTACCACACTTTATTCGGCAGACGCGAATGTCGAGACGATAAAGAAATTATATCCCTATGAATTGCTCATTGAAGGCGATAGAACACAGGTAAACAGGTTGTTTACAAAT
>JBDSPQ010000480.1:0-5293 GCA_039930305.1 Ginsengibacter sp.
TATCTCCATTTATCTTTATCACCTTCCTGTTTTGAAAGAATTTTTAAGAAAAATATTATCCCCGCTATTGACCCGGATGGCTTCGCAGGCATCGGCACCTGACAAAGCAGAAGTGTTCAAATCACTAAGCAGGCTGCTTCGTAGCTTGAAGAGAGGTTACCATAGACGGGGAGTTTCACTAGAGGTTGACTTTACCAACAGCCCTTTTATCATTTTCAGTGATCAGCACAAAGGCAATCGCGATCACGGTGATGATTTTGCTGGGAATGATAAAAATTATCTCGCGGCACTGGATTATTATTACAGCAGCGGTTTCTCGTTTATCAACCTGGGCGACTGTGAAGAGCTATGGAAATATAAGCCGGCGGAGGTAATATCAAAAAATGTAATTCCCCTGCAGTCAGAAGCCAGATTTCATAGCATTGGCAAATACTACCGGACCTTCGGCAATCATGACATTCCCTGGAAAGATAAGCTGGAAGTGCAAATGTGGTTTAAGAATATTTTTAAAATGCCGTTGCCTGTTTACGAGGGAATTTTATTAAGAACTCACATCAACGAAAAACCACTTTCCGTTTTTATGACACATGGCCACCAGGGTGATAAAATGAGTGACAACAATCCCCTTAGTACCTGGCTCGTGAGTCGTATGTGGTTACCTCTTCAACGATATTTAAATATCAACGTGAATACACCTGCAAATGATTTCACGCTCCGCGACCGGCACAACATGATGATGTACGAATGGAGCAGTCATAAACAAAATTTGATTTTAATAACAGGCCATACCCACAAGCCTGTATTTGCCGCAGGACTTTATTCGGACCATCCGAACAATACAATCAATGAAGAAAAAATAGAAATAAGCACGGAGAAAACCACCCGGAGGCCGACCTATTTTAATACAGGATGCTGTTGCTATAATGACGAAGACATTACCGGTATTGAGATTGCGAATGGAATGATCAGCCTCGTAAAATGGCATTGGGAAAATAATACTTCCAATCGCAGTGTACTTGAAGGAGTTGCCCTGGAACAATTAATTACGGAGCTCTAAAATATTATTTGATCGATGTCCGGCTATAATTTAGTCATCATCTTCATCTTGCCCTTTTTCGCTCTGCGTATTTAAAAAGGCAGCCCTCCTGGGTGGTGGCACTGCAGCATTTATTCCCTTTATGCCTTTCCAGAGCACTTCATTAAATTCTGCGTCATTTATAGCATCTTCTTTGGTTAAATTAAATGCCGCACTTTTTTCCGAAAGTTCATTTACTGCAGTATTTTTTTCCTCCAGGTCTATCTGAGCCGGCACGTGATCAAAGCCGCTCATATCCGGCATGCTGGTGAATGACTTCCACAATGGTGTTGCTGCCGCATCATACTGGCTCATAGGCGGCAAGCCTAAAATCAATTCGATAGTTCGGAGTATTCCGGAAGTAGTGTATGGAGTATGATCAACGAAATTTCTTTTTACAAATGGACCGGCAATGTATGCAGGACTCCGGTGAGCATCTACATGGTCCGGGCCGTTCTGTGCATCATCTTCCAAAATAAAGACAACACTTTCTTTCCACACCGGGCTTTTGCTCAAATAATCTACAAACATGCCTACTGCCAAATCATTATCTGCGCAATGGGCTAAGGGAGTTGGTTTTCCAGTTACCAAACCCTCAGTATGATCATTTGGAAAACGCAGGGTGTTGAGTTGGGGTAAAGCATTGTTGCTTACCAAAGAATCAAATTCTCTTTTCCACTGGGCAAACCTTGTAGTATCCTTTACGGTAAGATCCCAACTCGTAAAGTATGGACAGAAATGATTTTTCAAAACAGGAATGTTTGGTTTGTAATTAGTGGCAAATTCCCCGTAGGTTCTGAAGCTCACTCCTGCTCTTTCGCAATTATTCCAGATGAAACCATTTTTATTGTTGGCAATTTCTATTCTGCCTTCTCCGGGATACTCGCCGCCACGGCCGCCATAGCTGGTTACCCAGTTCTTTTCGACATAGTCAGTAGCGTAAGCACCGGTACTCCAGTTGTGTCCGTCAGCGCTCACTTCCGCATCTACATAAAAATTATCCAGCAATACGAATTCCCGGGTAAGCTTATGCTGGTTCGGCGTAATTTTTTCACCGAATAAAACAAGGGTTGTATCGCCGTTGCCTTCTTTTATGTCGCCCAATACCTGGTCGTAGGTTCGGTTTTCTTTTATGATATAGAATACGTGTTTGATCGGGGAAGCTTCGCCCACTTTGGTGGGAATAGGATTTCCCGGCTCGCCCTGGGCAAGCGATTCTTTTTCTTTTGTATAGGGTGTGTTTTTATAAACCTGCATTGAATAGGCAGCAAGTTCTCTTTCACCCGGAACAGGAATAATAGACATGGTGCCTATGAGCAATCCCCCTATATATTGCTCTTCAACTACCTTGCTTGTGTCGCCCTGCTGGTATATTACCTCATCGTTTTTCCGCATTGGATTGGGGCCATGGGGATTTGCAAATGATGAGAACCCTTTCCCATTGGTAACAAATATTTTTTTGCCCACCACCTTCACGGCAGTCGGGTACCAGCCTGTTGGGATAAAACCTTTTGAAAAACTTTTACCCGGCGAACTGATATCAAAAACGGAAAGACAATTGTTATCAGCATTCGCAATGTATAATGTCTTTTGGTCCGGGCTTATCGCTAAAGCGTTGGGTGTAGATCCTTGCGGGGCATCCGGGTAAAGAGAAGTGTTCAGCGTTTCAATTACTTTCTTAGATGTAGTATTTATAACCGATACGGAGTTATCATTGGCGTTAGCAACAAACAAATATTTTCCGTCATTAGTCAGGCAGATATCATTTGGATTGTCACCCACACTAATGCTGTCAGTAATTTTTTTTGAAATGGTATTAAATATTAGCAGCTTATCACAACCCCAGCAACTGATATACAGTTGCATTTTATCTGGGGAAAGAAGGCATTTATAGCCTTCTCCGCTTAATTGATATTTTGCAGGAGGCCGTTTATTATTCAGATCGAGGAGGTAGAGTGAATTGTCTTCCTTGGTTACTACGTAAAGAATATTTTTTTGATCATCGATGTCAATGCCCGCCGGCGAAATTCTGTTGGGCCACTTATCGCCCAGCTTTAATGAATCCTGCAGGACAAGCTTATTCCTGATAATCCTGTATTTCAATATCCAGTTGTCATTCCCCCCGGAAGCATATAAAGATTTCTCATCTCCACTAAATTTCAACCCAAGCCATGCTTTACCAACTTCAATATTATCTAGTATTTTACCCGAGCCGGCATCGATAAGCTGTATGCTTTGGGTGCTTTGGCCATTATTAGTAACTGCCATCAATTTTTTAGAGTCGCTAAGAGCAATATTCAATGGCAGATCGCCCAGCAGATATCCGGAGCCCGCCGGAGTGAGTCCCCAACCGTTGGGCAACCTGACGGCAGAAACTACGCTGTCAGTCTGGGCAAATGAAATATGAAAAAGAAATAGTAAAATGGCACTCAGCGGAATAGATAATCTCATTATTGAAAGGATTTTTAAGTAGAATTTTCCGGGTTTTGTCTCAAATTAGCACCTTCTTCATTCTCTCTGCAGGTTTTTTAAAATTAAAAACTTGCGCCCTGCAAAAACTGCAAATAATCCAATATCCGTTTGACATTTCAACCGTATCCCCTTACCTTTGCGGCCAATTTCAAGCAGTACAAAACTTCATAGTATTTTATGGCAAACATTGGAAAAATAAAACAGATCATTGGGGCAGTAATAGACGTGTATTTTGCGGATGAGAACAAACTACCCGAGATCTTTCATGCCCTCGAACTGACCAAGCCAAATGGCGATAAACTTATTATGGAAGTGCAGCAGCATTTAGGCGAAGATGCGGTTCGTTGTATCGCAATGGATGGTACTGAGGGACTTAAAAGGGGTATGGAAGTGGTGGACCTGGGGTCACCAATACTAATGCCGACCGGTGATGCAATTAATGGCCGCCTATTTAATGTAACCGGCGATGCCATCGATGGATTACCACAGGTGGACAAGACAAATGGCCGTCCTATTCACGCAAAGCCGCCCTTATTTGAAAATTTAAGTACTGCATCAGAAATTTTGTTTACAGGTATTAAAGTAATCGACCTCATCGAACCTTATGCGAAAGGCGGTAAGATTGGGCTTTTCGGAGGCGCAGGTGTGGGGAAAACCGTATTGATCCAGGAACTCATCAACAATATTGCAAAAGCTTACAGTGGCTTGTCGGTATTTGCAGGCGTAGGAGAGAGAACCCGTGAAGGAAATGACCTGATGAGGGAAATGATCGAAGCGGGCATCATGAAATATGGTGATAAATTTATTCATAGCATGGAGGAAGGTGGATGGGATCTTGATTCGGTGGACCTTGAAGAGTTGAAAGATTCAAAAGCCACTTTTGTTTTCGGACAAATGAACGAGCCGCCGGGTGCAAGGGCAAGGGTTGCCTTAAGTGGATTGACTGTCGCAGAATATTTCCGTGACGGTGACGGCACGGGAAAAGGGAAAGACATTTTATTTTTTGTTGATAATATATTCCGTTTTACACAAGCGGGTTCTGAAGTGTCAGCACTGCTGGGACGGATGCCCTCCGCTGTGGGTTACCAGCCAACTTTGGCTACCGAAATGGGCCTTATGCAGGAAAGAATTACTTCTACGCGCAATGGCTCTATCACTTCTGTTCAGGCAGTTTACGTGCCTGCTGATGATTTGACCGATCCGGCACCGGCAACAACATTTGCTCACCTGGATGCAACAACTGTACTCAGTCGTAAAATTGCAGATCTTGGTATTTATCCTGCCGTGGATCCGCTGGATTCAACTTCAAGAATATTAACTCCCGCGATTGTGGGAGATGAACATTATGATTGTGCCAACAAGGTTAAACGAACGTTGCAGCGCTATAAAGAATTACAGGATATAATTGCGATTCTTGGATTGGATGAATTAAGTGATGAAGACAAATTAATCGTAAGCCGTGCACGCCGGGTTCAGCGTTTTCTTTCTCAGCCATTCCATGTTGCTGAACAATTTACAGGATTGAAGGGTGTGTTGGTTCCTATCGAAGATACCATCCGCGGCTTTAATGCTATTATGGATGGTGAAGTTGACGAATATCCTGAAGCAGCCTTTAATCTCGTAGGGAGTCTTGAAGATGCAATAGAGAAAGGGAAGAAAATGATGGAAGCGGCGAGTGTGTAATAATTAAATTAGCTTTTGCTAATCAGCTAATATTAAAGCAATGACTTTAGAAATTTTAACTCC
>JBDSPQ010000481.1:0-3343 GCA_039930305.1 Ginsengibacter sp.
AAATTATTTATTCTTTACCGGCCACTTTAAGGAGCAGGCAAGATGTATTTGACTTTACCGGGGGCCTGCATGGCTGCGGGCTTTTCGATAACAGCGGAAAGCTGGCGCTATGCCGCGAAGATGTAGGGAGGCACAATGCTCTTGACAAACTGGTAGGTGCAGCGCTACAAAAAAAAATGTTGCCGTTAAACAATTACATGCTGTTATTAAGCGGGCGTGCCAGCTTCGAGCTAATTCAAAAAGCGTGGATGGCCGGCATCAGGATAATCGCTGCTGTGGGCGCACCGTCCAGCCTTGCGGTACAAATGGCAGAAGAAGCCGGCATAACGCTTATTGGCTTTTTAAGAAATAAAGCTTTCAATATTTATTCCGGATCCCACAGAATCGTAATAAAACAAAATCGTGTTTCGGAGGTATCGTTAGTATGATGAATATTTCACTGCGAAAGCTCAGGTTTCTCTTTGAAGAGGGTAATTAAATTTAAAACATAACCATGAAAATCAGGATAAAAGGAAATAGTGTGCGTATAAGGGTTTCGAAATCTGAAGTTGACAAATTTCTCAGTGACGGAATACTCCAAGAGAAAACAGATTTTGGAAATAATACTTTTCGGTATTCCTTAAAAAAATTTCATGGCAAAAACTTATCTGCGGAATTTACAAATGGAGCTATAGCTTTTTTTGTACCTGCGACTTCGTTAAATGAATGGGCTACCACCAATAAGGTCGGCATTGAGCATCATTTGACGGTTGGTGATGGCAACGAGCTTTATTTGTTGCTTGAGAAAGATTTTAAATGTATTGATGCGGACATAACAGAGGACCAGTCCGATTACTTTGAAAACCCTGTAAAATCCTGCTAATGGAAAACAATGACACGTCAGAAACAAATGCCGAAAATCCGGAAAGTTTCACCGGGGATATTAAGATAAAAGGGCCTTATAAAGTGGCAGCAGGCGTAGAAGCCGTGTACCACAGCGGGCAGCAGGTTTTTGCTGAAGCCGGTATTGTCCGCGGTATGAAAGCCCTATTAAATCTGAATCAAAAATTGGGTTTCGATTGCCCGTCATGTGCCTGGCCTGATCCCGATGACGATCGATCGTCTGTTGCTGAATATTGCGAAAACGGGGCTAAAGCTGTGGCGGACGAAGCGACTACCAAAAGCCTGCGCCCCGACTTTTTTGCGAAGCATTCCGTGCAGCAATTGTCGGAATTGGACGATTATCACATTGGCAAAAACGGCCGCGTAGCACAACCAATGTATTTGCCTGCAAATGGTACCCATTATCAGCCGATAACCTGGGAAGCTGCTTTCACACTAATTGCTGATCATCTAAATAAACTCTCCACTCCGGACGAAGCGATTTTCTATACCTCTGGCCGTACCAGCAATGAAGCGGCTTATTTGTACCAGCTTTTTGTCCGCGAGTTTGGCACGAACAACTTGCCCGACTGTTCCAATATGTGCCATGAATCCACCAGTTCTGCGTTGGCGGAAGTTTTGGGTATTGGTAAAGGCTCGGTGAAGCTGGATGATTTTTATGAAGCAGAAGTTATCATCATTGTAGGCCAAAATCCCGGCACCAATCATCCACGAATGCTCACGGCCCTGCAAAAAGGCCGGAACAATGGCGCAACAATTATTTCAGTAAATCCTTTGCGTGAAACCGGCTTGCTGGGGTTCAGCAATCCGCAAAAGCTGAAAGGTGTTTTGGGAATTAATACGAAACTCACCGATATATTTCTGCAAGTGCGGCTGAATGGAGACCAGGCACTTTTTAAGGCCCTCACCTATTTATTACTGGAAGAGGAAGAACTAAATCCCGGGAACGTATTTGACCAGGCATTTATAAAAGAATATACTTCAGGTTATGATGCATTGATTGCCGCAATAAAAAGGTATCACCTTCACGATCTCCTGGAGATAGCAGGTATTTCGCTGGCACAAGCAAAAGAAGTTGCAGATGTATTGAAGAAAAAAAGTAAAATTATTATTTGTTGGGCCATGGGCATTACCCAGCATAAAAATGCAGTAGACAGCATTAAGGAAATGGTAAACCTTCTTTTGCTGAAAGGCAGCATTGGTAGACCCGGAGCGGGCACTTGCCCGGTGCGGGGTCATAGCAATGTACAGGGAGACCGCACCGTAGGCATTTGGGATAAACCAAAAGCGGAACTCCTGGATAAGCTAAAAGAAGTGTATGGCTTTGACCCGCCGCGGGAAAATGGTTATGACGTGGTAAAATCCATTTATGCGATGCATGAAGGAAAAGCAAAGGTATTCTTCGCTATGGGTGGAAATTTTTTGTCTGCTACGCCGGATACGAATTACACCGCTGAAGCTTTACGCAAATGTAATATAACAGTCCATGTGTCGACCAAGCTGAACAGGAGCCATTTCGTTCATGGCCGGGAAGCGATTATCCTTCCCTGTTATGCCCGTTCAGATAAAGATGAACATGACGGCATATTGCAGTTCGTTTCCTGCGAAAACTCAACCGGTGTGGTGCAAATGTCGAAAGGCGTTCTGAATCCTGTATCAGATGATCTGCTGAGTGAACCGGTGATTGTTTGCAGACTGGCAAAAGCGACTTTAAGTAATCGGACGGTAGTTGACTGGACAAAGTATGAAAGAAACTATGACCACATCCGCGATGATATCGAAAGAGTGATACCAGGATTTGATCATTATAATGAGCAGGTAAGAAAGAAGGGCGGCTTTTATTTACCCAACGGTTCCCGAACGAGAGAGTTCAACAACCCGGAAAATAAAGCGTTGTTTTCTGTCACAGATTTATACGTGCCGGTGATTGCAGAAGATGAACTGATGATGATGACTATCCGCAGCCATGACCAGTTCAACACAACCATTTACGGACTGGACGATCGGTACAGGGGCGTGTACAATGAAAGGCGTATAGTGTTTATGAATAAAACAGACATTGCAAAAGCGGCACTGAAATCCGGGGATGTAGCAGACCTTTACAATACCACAGGCGGTACAGAAAGAGTTGCCAGGAAATTCATTGTAGTGGAATATGATATACCTGAAAAATGTATTGCTACCTATTTCCCGGAAGCAAATGTTTTAGTCCCGATAAAAAGTGTTGCAGATGCAAGTAACCAGCCTGCATCGAAGTCTGTGCTCGTAAAAATAAGAATGCATTGATTTATCCAATATTTGAAATTTTGAATAATCGTTTATGAAAACTTATTCAAGTTTCAGCTCGCAGTTAATTTCTACATCATCAATTGTGGCACCTGTTTTTTTGTAAAATTCAATAGCATTCTGGTTCCAATTTGATACCTGCCACCTCACTTTTTTACAATGGTTATTTTTAGCA
>JBDSPQ010000482.1:0-3055 GCA_039930305.1 Ginsengibacter sp.
TGGGTATAGCGAAAAAAGATATAGCCTGCGTGTGAATGAACAGGGAGATATTTATATACCTAACGTTGGGCCGATAGCCGTTAACGGGCTTAGTTTAGAAAGGGCGGAAGACAAGATCCGGACAAAGCTGTCGGCAACAATTTACAAAGCAATCCGTTCGGGACAAACAAAAGTTCAAGTATCTCTGGGGAAGATCAAAAGCATCCGTGTAACTGTGATAGGGCAAGCCAAAAAACCTGGTTCATATACTGTCTCATCCTTAACTACGCTTTATAACATTCTTTACCTGTGTGGCGGGCCTACTGATATGGGAAGCTATAGAGCCATTGAAATTATCAGGGGAAATGGGGTCAAGCGAACGGCAGACCTGTACGATTTCCTGGTAAATGGTATTCAAAATGATAATGTGATCTTACAAGAAGGGGATGTTGTAAGAATTCAATATTATAAAAATCGGGTAACCATTACCGGTAAAGTGAAAAGAACAGGAAAATTTGAGTTAACAGAAAAAGAAACCTTTGCCGATCTCCTGAAATATTCAGGAGGCTTTACTGATGAAGCGTATCGCGGGGCAGTAACTGTTCTTAGAATCACTGACACCGCAAGGAAGATTATTGATTTATCATCGTCCGGATTTAACACTTTCCAATCCTACAGCAGCGATGAATATATTGTAGGCCGCCTACAGGATGAATATTGGAACCGGGTGGTAGTTTCCGGCTCTGTTACGAGACCAGGGCCTTACGAACTTGATCAGCAAATGACTGTAAAAGACCTGCTCAACAAGGCAGGAGGATTGAAGGTAGATGCCTACACCAATAGGGCGTCTATATTTCGATTTATGCAAAATAAAACTCCATCGATTTTATCTGTGAATCTCGACTCTATATTGAATTATAACCAGCAAGTATACCTGCAAAAAAATGATTCCCTTGATGTCCATTCACTTTTTGAGTTCCGGGATACTTCCTATGTTTCGATCGAAGGAAATGTTAGAAAACCTGGCCTCGTCAGATGGCGCGAGCATTTTGCCCTGCGGGACTTGCTCCTGGCGGTAGGAGGACTTACTGAATCGGGAGATTCATCCTCTATTGAAATTTCGAGAAGAATTAAGAATGCTGACATAGATGAACCGGATCATCCGGAAAGCAAGGTGTTTAGTATCAACCTGGCTTCATTAAATGATCTGTCTCCTGATGTGTACTTACAGCCATATGATATTGTGATCGTGAAGACAATTCCCGGCTACACCGTACAGAGATCTGTACTTATTCTGGGAGAAGTAAAAAGCCCTGGTAAATATGGATTGGAAAAAAGTGCCGACAGGATCAGCGACATCATCTATCGTACCGGTGGTTTCAAAGCGTCTGCTGATAGTTCTTCAATAACACTCAGGCGGAATGCTCAATCAAATCTAACAGTCGGTGAAAGGGAACAACTTTTTCAAAGAATTTTGAATATCGATCCAGATAGCCTGTCCCAGCAACCCAGGTTGAAAGACGAGCTGTACAGGAAATATGATTTGATAAGTGTAGATCTTTCCACTGCTTTAAATAATCCCGGAAGTTCCGAAAACTTAGCGCTGGAAGATGGAGATATCCTTAGCGTGGACAGAAATACCAACCTTGTGAAAATTTCAGGTGAAGTCTACTTTCCGACCATCGTGCCATTTCAACAAAATCGGACATTAAAATATTATGTGCAACAGGCAGGGAATTTTACGCCATATGCCCGCAAAACAGGCGCATTGGTTATACATCCGGATGGCAAGGCAGAATCGGTAAAACATTTTTTATGGTTTAAGTCTTACCCGTCTGTTACTCCGCGTTCTGAAATTTTTGTACCACAAAAATTAAAGAATAACCGTCCGAGAGTTGGGGCAGGTGAACTTGCGCTGATTGTGTCCGCATTGGGCATCCTTGCAAATGTGATAATTAATATCACGAAATAAACGGCTGCATTATGATACGAAACGATAATGAATTGCATTCAGGCGAAAACGATTCTTCCGAAAGCATGCTTCTATTTGCATCGTTTCGTACTATAGTAAAAAGATGGTGGCTTTTTTTGCTGATTGCGTTGACCGGTGGCCTGGCAGGTTATATCTATGCCGCGAATCAAAAACCACTTTACGAGAGTTATCTTTCCTTTGCACTCGATGAAGGCGGCTCTCAAGGCGGGAATGGCGGGGCGTTCAGTCTGGCAGCCCAATTCGGGATTTCCCTCGGTGGAGCACAGGATGTATTTACCGGCGATAATATTTTGGAAATTATGCAGAGTCGCCGCATGATCGAAGACGCACTGCTTTCTGTAGATACATTTGAAAATAGGCCGTCAACTTTAATGGAATATTACCTTCATCATGATGTGCTGAACGATCAGAAGAATGCGGCCAATTTTCACTATTACCCAGGTGAGTCAAAATCACAATTCTCATATTCAAAAGACAGCCTGCTCTACCAGACTTATTTAAAATTCAGGAATAAATACATACTAGCAAGAAGACCTGATAAGCGATTGAATATTTATGAATTGATGGTGACCACAGCAAGTGAAGAATTTTCCAAAGTGTTTACGGATAATCTTATTAATGTCACTAATCGTTTTTATACAGAAATAAGCAGTAAGAAAGCACGCGAGACCATGGAAATACTCGAGAAACGCGTGCCGGAAATGAAAGGGAAATTAGACGCCACTATCAGCAACAAAGCGTCTGTGCAGGATGCTAATCTTAATACAGCATTTGCCCGGGCTGATGTACCGTTGTTAAAAGCCCAAAGCAATACCCAGGTATATGGTGCCGCTTATGCGGAAATGTTTAAGAACCTCGAGATGGCCCGCTTTCAGTATTTAAAAAGCATTCCGCTGATGCAGGTAATTGATGACGCGGATTACCCGATGAAAAAAATTATTACCGGTAAAATAAAAACTGCTGTAATTTTTGCTATTGCTGCAGTATTCTTCGCCTTGCTAATTTTTATAATTGGATTTGTATTGAAGCATCGGTCAAGTTGAGAAAGCATTAATTGATCTAAAAGCAATTTTTGCCGGAGAT
>JBDSPQ010000483.1:0-3266 GCA_039930305.1 Ginsengibacter sp.
ATCATCATGCAGCAAACAAGCCCGGCACACAAACCAAAAATATTTATGAAGGAAAATATCTTATTCTTCATTAAATTTCTCCACGCGATCTTGAAATAATTTTTAAGCATAAGGGATAATTTTATTAGGAACCTGGCTGGTATTATCAAATTAGTTTGTAAACAAGCAATGCAGATACCGTTATTCTATGCACATGATTATCAGTAGAAAGTTATTCCTTTTACCAGGAGTAACTGTTCGGTTTTGATACAGTCAATGTTCGGTTTGTTGTGAGTTGGTTTATGAAATGCAAAAGGAGTTTTTTGCGTAAACATTGTTACCGCAGAGAAAGGAGTAAATGGAGTTTACGCAGAGGGATTTCTTGACCTCCGCGGAACCTCTGCTTTCATGTTCGTTGCGGTTAGTTTTTAAAGCAGGTATTTTTTCCGGCACAAGTCTACCCCGGAAAACCCGCCGCGAAGCACAAAACAACCAATTACAAACCTTTTATAATTGACGCAATACGCCTTCAATTTGTCGTAACTCCGGCCTCAAAATTCTGAAAAATAAAATGACCTTTACGAAGAATGTAACCATTAAATAAAGTTAAATAAAACGTGAATTATGAATACCGGCCATTCAATGAAACTTGACATCTATGTCAACTACCCGGGACATTGCGAACAGGCATTCCTGTTTTATGAGCAGCATCTTGGCGGAAAGATAAATATGATGATGCCGCACCAACAACCGCCTCCTAATTTTCCGAAAGAATGGAAGCAGCCTATTCTTCATGCACTAATAGAGATAGGCGGCACTACGGTCAGGGGCGCCGACATTCCTGGTGCCGAACCTATGCGTAGCGCCTATCTTACGCTTACACTTGATACATTGGAGAAAGCAGAACAGATCTATAACCTGCTTTCTAATGATGGCGAAATCTTTATGAAAATGGAAAAGACTTTCTTCGCAAATCGCTTTGCCATGCTGCGTGATAAATTTGGAACGTCATGGATGCTTCTTCATGAGAATTAGAAATGATTTCATATTGTATCTAAAAAATTTAACCGTTAAATTAAATAACGAAAGCTGGGGGTTCGGGTTAAACAATAGCGATGGTAAATAAACTCTTAAAGACAAAAACCTTTGAATGCGGCGCAATACTACCTTACTATACGGCGAAAAAAAACCGGGTAATAGGATTATCACCCGGTTTCATATCTCTGTAAAGTAATTGAATGTATTCTTAACAGCCATTACATTTTTATAAACCGCTTATACGTCACTTTTTCCCCACTCGTATATTTGAGAATGTACATCCCCTTCGCTAATGATGACACATCTATTTGCACCCTCTTGTCGCTGCCTGTATTATAGTGCTTCAACACCGCACCTGAAAAATTCAATAAGGTCAATTGTCCTGTTTTATCCTGGAGGCCTTCAATCGACACGGTCAGCATATTTGCTACCGGGTTAGGACTTAATTTAAAACTAAACAATCCTCCAGGTGCATCGGATCCGTTTGCGGGGAATGGGCTACCGACTGTTGGAAGGTTTGCATTGGTAACCGTGATGGTAACCGGCGCCGATGTAGTCGAAAGTCCTTCGTTATCTGTAGCAACCGCTGTCACCACATAAGTTCCGGGTTGTACATTCCTCCACGTGTAGTTGTATGGATAATATTTTTGGGAAAACAATAAGGTATTGCCAACAAAGAAATCCAGCTTCGTTATTCTGCCATTGGGATCTTTTGCATTCGCAATTAACCGGATATCGGCAGGGCCGGTATAACTGGTATCCATAGACGGTTGTTTCATACTTACATATGGTGCAACATTTGCATCGATCACCGCCACATGTATTTCATTTGAAGTAATTACTTCGTCATTTTCATCATAGGCCTTTGCCGTAAGTGTATAATCCCCGGTGGCAACATTATCCCACAAGAAGCCATAGGGCGCTTTTGTTTCCGTATGCAGGAGGGTGGTACCGCTATAGAAACGGACTTTTTTAATAGCCGCGGCTGCATCGTTCACTACAGCATTTAATTTTATTCTTGCAGGGCTGGAATACTTAATGATATCGTATGGAGTGCTCAGTGTAATGGATGGGGTAGCTGCCGGTTGATCCGTGAGTTTGTAGGCAACTATCACACCCACCGTATTTGCAAACTGCGCCTGCCCGACCGCTAAAATGCGGTCGCCGCTTATCAGTATTTTATAATTGCGGCTGTCGCCATTTCCAACCGGTGAAAGCACCGTTCCACTATTTCCAAAAGTATTATCAGGTTGTCCGTCAGCGGTCAGGCGACGAAGCTGAAAATTATATATTCCGGGAGTTTGCGTGCTAGCCCCATTACTGTATCCCCCCAGTATAATCCTGCCATCGTCCTGCAGCGCCATTGAAGTCACATATTCATCTGCATAATTACTATAATAGTTAGTCCCTTTTCCATTAAAGGTGTTGTCTAAAGTGCCATCTGTATTTAAGCGCGCTATGGCCCAATGATTGGGCTGACGTGCAAAATTATAAAATCGGGTATGCCCGCCCAGGAGAATTTTACCGTCCGGCTGTATTAATATCGAAGAAGCTACAGCACCAATTTCTTCATCATAGTCTGTAAATAAATATTGTACTTTTCCGCCGCTGAAGTCTGTATCTATGGAGCCGTCCGGCCTGTATCTTATAGCAGCCATATAACTGGTCCTGCCAGAGACGATAATCTTACCATCCGCCTGAATGGCTAAATCGCCAGATACCGCAAGATCAACATACACCTGTCCATCTCCATCAAACGATACATCAAGGTTACCATCTGATGCAAAACGTGCCAATGTATGCCCTGCCAGTGCATCTATTTTACCGTCGTCCTGCACTTTGATCTTTATAGTTCTGGCAACTGATGCATCGAATGAATACACCCTGTACCCGGTACTGTTAAAAGTAATATCGGGAGAGCCATCCTGCTTAAATCGAGCTAGGGCAAATTTTCCGGAAGTACTTCCCGCCACCAAAATTTTGCCATCATTAAGAATCACGATTGAAGTTGCCGTGGCTGACAGGTTATTGAAATCAAGTGTTGTATATCCGCCAGTTCCAAAAGTAGCATCAGGCTGACCATTATCTAAATATCTTGCCATGACAAAGTCATAATTGCTGCCATTCCATACCTGCCCGGCAGCTACCACTTTCTTATCAGCTTGCAATGCCGCATCTAAAAAAATGGTTGCTCCCTTTGCTTTATACAAATCTTTTAGCGTCCCGGATGTATTGAAGGAAACATCCAG
>JBDSPQ010000484.1:0-2775 GCA_039930305.1 Ginsengibacter sp.
ACCGGAAGCGGCGGCGGATTGTTAGGTGGGCTGTTTGGTGGCAACTCAGGTCGCTCTAGTGGAGGATTGCTTGGTGGCATGTTGGCTGGCGGTGGATTGCTTGGAAGCTTATTGGGCGGGGGCAGAGGTTTTGGAAATGCAGGGGGGCTTCTCGGACGCATACTTGGCGGAGGCCGGAGATAATAGCGTTTTATTAGTTACAAGTTTTATAAGGCTCGGCTCAAAAACACAACAGCATTTGCATTTATTTTTATTCAAAAAAGGAAAATATTTTTCGGAAGTTCTAAAGCCTTGCCTAATATAATTGGAATCAAAGTTTTTTCATCTCTTCAAAACTTAAAGGAATAATAACGTCTTTCATTCCTGCTTCTGCATTGATGTATGTGTGCCTCTCTTCAAGCTCTTTCGTAATTATTTGTTTTGCTTTTTTCTCAGAAGGAGGATTTAATTTTTCAGCTTTTTCGAATTCTATTACTTGTTTCAAAACATCTTCAGGCAGGTCATTTTTACATCTTGATAATATCGCTAAAAATTCTGTAGCAAAGAATTGGTCAATTTGTATTTTCCTTTTTGTCGTGTGTGCAAACTTTCCAATCACCCTGCAAATATTGTCTCTCTCTTCAGGGCTGAGCTGATTCACAAATTCATATTCCTCAAGTCTCTTCAGGGATAATATTATTGGCTCAAGCGAATCTTTTGTAATCACATAGACATTATACTCTCCCATGTTGTAGGTTAACTGGGCAATGGTATGTACAGTGTTCGAAGGGACAACCAGGAAAATATCTTTCTTTACCTTGTCCTGGTTTGCATATTTTTTTACGTTTTCCGTTTGTGCCTTTATGTATTTTGGGAAGTTTGTGAGGTCATCATTTGAGGGACATTTCGCATCGAAGATGATATACTCATCGCATATCTCGATGGTATTATCAGGATCACCCCGAAATGGAACCTTGTCGATGTATTTTATGAAATGATTTTGACAAACCATCTTTAATGACTGCTCAACCGATAGTTCATGATCAGACCATTGTTTTCTCATTTTTTCGAACAAATCATTTTTTTCAGTAACTCTTTCATCACTTAGTCTCACCATTTCTTTTTCAAAAGTTTCTTTTAGTTGGTTCAGTTGGATGATTCTTTTGTCGTGATCTTCCCTCTGTTGCTGTTCCCTTGTTTCATGTTTAGCAACCGTTCCATTTAAAGCATTGATGATATTATTTAAGCTATCAATTTTATCATTCTTCAAATTGATATCATTTTCCTTTTTGATAAGTTCCTTCTCAAATTTTTGAATGGTGTTTTGCAAGCCCTCATTAATTGTTTTCGTATACGCGAATTCCTTTTCAATCAAATTGTATTTATCATTTTGCTTGATTTTTTCTTCCTGGAAAGACTTAAATTCCTGGTAAGCATCATAGCTAAGAGTCCTGACTATTCGCCAGGAAAACAATCTTTGCCAAAAGGTGAGTTCACGTATTCTACTAAAAAAGAGCGTTAATTTTTCCATTAAAAATTTTAGTTAGTTTAATAATAAAGCTATTTCAAAATATATAAGAAGTTGTTGCTATTATACTCCGATCCTATTTTTACGATCCATAAAGTAACCGAAAGCAATGTAAGTTCCCGATGGCTGCCACAGCGCAGACTTCAATTTGTAGGTGGTAGTTCCATTATTAAAATCGCTCACCTAAAATTTCTTGCACCCGGAAAAATTTTCTCATGTTTTTCTTTTGATGCGAAATGTTGTGCATGGGCGGGGATAGATATTTCATCAGGTCGGGCTAAAGTTAACACCTTCGGGTCTTCATTTTTAGTGGCAGTAAGGTGTCGCAGCAATTTAGAAAAATCGTAGCACCGTTTTGCAATTACATGGATCACCTCTCCTTCTATTTGTACTTTCCCTTCTACCATTATGAGTTTAGATTGCAAAATTTCCTTTCTAAACTTTTCGAAAAGGCTTTCGAAGATGACCAGGTTGGCGAAGCCCGTTTCATCTTCAATGGTCATAAAACAAATACCACCTGCAGTCCCGGGACGCTGCCGCACCAACACAAGCCCTGCAACTTTTAAAGAAGCGCCGTCTTTCAATGTCGACAATTCCCTTGCAGATACAATATGAAGCTGATCCAGCTTCTCCCTGATAAAACTTACAGGATGCGCTTTTAGAGAAAGTGAAGTGGCCGCATAATCATGCACGACATGCTCCGAGGTTGACATAACGGGAAGGGATACACTCTCTCCTCTTCCATCTGCTGCAGGCTGGCCTTCAAATATTGAATAAGGCCTGTCTTTTGTGGATACTTCCCACAATGCCTGTCGGCGGTCAAGTCCAATAGACCTGAATGCATCGGCATCAGCTAATTTTTCAAGTGATGCTGCGGGTAATGTTAAATCACGCAGTTCATTAATGCTGCAGTACAATTTATTGCGTGCCTTTATAAGTAAATCCATACTCTCCTGCTGCAATCCTTTCACCTGGCGAAAGCCAAGACGAAGTATAGCGTATTTACCTGATTTTTCTTCAAGAGTATTATCCCAAAAAGAATGATTAATATCAACAGGCTTTACTTCCACTCCATGTTTTGTTGCATCAATGATGATCTGTGCAGGCTGGTAAAAACCCATAGGCATACTATTGAGTATAGCGCAGGCAAATACATCTGGATAATAACATTTGATCCAGCTCGACACATATACCAGCAAGGCAAAACTTGCGGCATGGCTTTCAGGAAAACCATAGCTACCAAAACCTTCCAGTTGTTTAAATACTCT
>JBDSPQ010000485.1:0-2832 GCA_039930305.1 Ginsengibacter sp.
AAAGGCAGTACTACCTACCAAAAGGTTTTGGAAATGGCCAGTGGGGCAATGGAAATTGATATTGAAGGCTATCGGAAAGAATTTATTGCGCTCGTAAAGAAAGCAGAAGAATTAAAAGGTAACACAACCCGGAGATGAAGCTGCAGTTTTCCCTGGAAATTATATTTATTCTGCTATAGGACTTTATGACAAGGATCCCCAGCGATTTTTTGGAGATGTTGAAAAATAATTAAAAGAATGTTTTTTTGAAAAAAAGAATTCTCTATTGATGTAGAACCGTCTCACATTTCAGAGGCATTTAGCTGATAGTACTTTGCGTTATTATACCGATTACTTTTAACCAACTCCCTTACCGCTCAAATATGAAATCGGGCAGATCATAAAATAAAGAAGCCTAAACAAAAAATTGAAGATAATTTTGCGTTCGTATTTTTTCTGCGCTACTAAAACTAACAGAATAATGAAACAAATAGCTTCTTTAATCCTTTTTATTTTACCCGCATTTTATTCTTTTGCCCAGAACTCTGCCCGTTTATCGGGGAAGGTAAATGATGAGAACAATAAACCATTGTCTTCAGCGACCGTATTGTTGTTGAACTCAAAAGACTCAACCCTGGCAAAGACGGGTGTAACTTCAGCAGTCGGCGTTTTCAGCATGGAAGCTATAACACCGGGCAAATATATTCTTTCAGCCACTTCTGTAGGTCATGCAAAAAATTTCTCGCCGGAGTTTTCTATAACTGAAGGCCAGGATTATGCTGCGCCAGCCATTATTTTACTGCAAAGCAGCACAGCACTTGCGGCCGTTACGGTACAGTCAAAAAAACCAATGATAGAGGTAAGGGCAGATAAAACGGTGTTCAACGTGGAAAGCAGCATCAATGCAACCGGCAGCAATGCTTTTGAGTTGCTGCAAAAATCTCCCGGTGTATCTGTTGATAAAGATGACAATATTTCTATGCAGGGAAAAAACGGCGTTAAAATTTATGTTGATGGCAAGCCAACACAAATGGGCGGCGCTGATCTTGCCGCTTACCTGCGTTCCATCAATTCCGCTGATATTGAATCAATAGAAATGATTACCAATCCCTCGGCGAAATACGATGCATCGGGTAACGCAGGCACTATAAATATAAGGCTCAAGAAGAATAAAAATTATGGTGCAAATGGCAACGTATCAGCAGGTGTGGGCTTTGGACGTACACCTAAATACAACAACTCCCTGAGTCTTAATTACCGCAATAAAAAGATAAACCTCTTTAGCAATTACAGTAACAATTGGGGTCAATCCAGAAATATTTTCAATCTGTACCGTGTACAGAAAGACAGCATTTACGACCAGCGCAGTTTTAATATCAACGACAATACCACGCACAATGTAAAAGCAGGCCTCGACTATTACGTGAATGCTAAGAATATCTTTGGGGTGATGGTGACGACCAACTTTAATGACGGCAGCAGTTTTACAAATAGCAAGACCACGATCATCCCGGAAAATACCGGCATTCCTGCAAGAATATTGTATGCAACCAATGACCTCCCCGGCAGCCGGAGTAACGTGGATTATAATATCAATTACCGCTATGCTGATACTACAGGAAAAGAATTGAATATTGACGCAGACCTCGTAAACTTCAGGCGGCGCGGTACCAGCTACCAGCCTAATTATTACCGGACGCCCTTTACCGATATTTTGTTAGATGAAAGGATATACAGGAACAACACTCCTACCGATATAGATATTTATACCGCTAAAATAGACTACGAAATGCCGTTTCAGAAAGGCAAACTGGGCTTTGGCGGAAAGTTAACTGATGTGAAAACCGAAAACACCTTTGACTTTTACAATGTATATGGGAACAATAATGTAAAAGATCCTGACAGGAGCAATCAATTTAATTATAATGAAAATGTAAAAGCACTTTATGTAAATTATAATCGCTCATTAAGTAAAAAGACAACCATCCAGGCAGGCGTAAGGATGGAGAATACGAATAGCGAAGGTAACCTGGTAAGCAACACTGCACAGTCTGATGGAAATGTAAAACGCAGTTACACAGATTTATTTCCCAGCGGCGCCATCACGTATATGCTCAATCAAAAGAACACACTCAACCTCAGTTACAGCAGGCGAATTGATCGTCCCAGCTATCAAAACCTTAACCCTTTTGAAAATAAACTTGATGAGCTCACCTACAGTAAAGGGAATGCATTTTTAAATCCTCAATACACTAACAGCTTCCAGCTATCGCATACATTCCTGTACAAATATGTCACGTCTGTTAGTTACAGCCATATAAAAGATTTCTTCGCCCAGATAATCGACACCCTGCAAAACAGGGCGTTCATTACACAAAAGAACCTCGCCACTCAAAATATTTATAGCCTTAATATCAGTGCTCCTGTGACCATCACCAAATGGTGGAGCGCCTTTGCAACATTCAATGGGTATCATTCTGCATACCGGGCCGATTTCGGGTCAGGGAAAATCATCAATGTAAATGTGGATGCCTTTTCCATATACACACAGCAAAGCTTCACTGTAAAAAAAGGACCAACATTTGAGCTTTCAGGTTATTTTAATTCACCAACGGTGTGGGGCGGTACTTTTAAAAGTAAAAGCATAGGATTTGTGGATGCAGGCGTACAGCAAAAAATACTTAAAGGCGCGGGAACGGTGAAAGTAAGCTTTACCGATATATTCAAAACACTTCATTGGCGGGGAATAAGCGAATTTGGCGGCAGTTATCTTGATGCCAGTGGCAACTTTGAAAGCCAGCAATTAAAAATAAATTTCTCTTACCGCTTTGGCAACAAATTAGTAAAAGCAGC
>JBDSPQ010000486.1:0-6545 GCA_039930305.1 Ginsengibacter sp.
CAGATCACCGGAGCCTACATTGCCATGCAGAAAAGATTGAACGCAATAAACAGTATGTCTATTGAAGAACGTTACCTCGCCTTCACTAACGCCTATCCGAATATTGTACAGCGAGTGCCCCAACACATGATTGCTTCTTACATGGGTCTTCAGCCTGAAACCCTTAGCCGTACTAGGCGCAAAATGTCGGAAAAAAAATAATAGTTAGGCTTTTTATCAGAACCCATTGATCTAAATCAATACTTTTTATTGCCTGAACGCAATGGACACCAGCATCATGTGATCGTAACTTTGCTCTCATATTACAACAGCAATAATGATAACAAAACAAACTATAACAATAATTGGCGCTACCGGAAAGATGGGGTCTGCTATTGCAAAAAGTTTGTCAAAAGGTAATTACAGGTTATTACTAAACGATAGGGATCATGACAAGATTAACGAGCTTGTAACTGCGATAAAGACCGAAAATCCTGCTGCAGATATAGAGGGTATTGATTGTTCTTTTGACGGCTGCTGGGAAGCAGACATTATTATCTCCGCTATTCCATATGCCGCAGAAAAGGAGCTGGCAGAAAAAATAAAAGAAGTGGCAAATCAAAAAGTTGTAATCAGCATAGCTAATCCGCTAAATGAAAATTATGATGGATTAACAACCGCGCCTGATACAAGTGCTGCGGAAGAATTTCAAAAACTTTTACCCAACTCAAAAGTGGTTAAGGCTTTCAATACAACATTCGCTGATGATTTCTATACACCTGTAATTGATGGCAAACAAACAGATGCTTTCATCGCAGGTAATAATGAAGAGGCTTTGCAAATTGTTGAAGACATCGTGAAGACGGCAGGGTTCAATCCTGTGGTTGCGGGTAATTTATCAACAAGCAGAACATTAGAAAACATGCAGCTTTTGCTGATTCAATTAAGCATGAAAAATAATTTTCATGGAGCAGCGGGCTGGAAAATTTTACACAATTAGAAAACACTTAAATAATAAACTATGGAATTATTAGATGCATTAGAATGGCGTTACGCTTCTAAAAAAATGAATGGCGAGCAAGTCCCTGAAGAAAAAGTGGAGCGCATACTGGAAGCAATAAGATTGGCTCCTTCATCAATGGGCTTACAACCATATACCGTACTGGTTATAAAAGACGCAGAAATAAAAAAACAAATTTTACCCATTGCAAATAACCAGCAACAAATAATTGAAAGCTCTCACCTGTTAGTGTTTGCTGCCTGGAATAAAATAACCCTGGATCATGTAGATGATTATGTAAACCTTACAGCTTCTACGAGAAATATTCCAGTAGAGTCCCTAAAAGATTTTAAAAATATTTTATTGAGCATCGCCGGCCGTTCACAGGAAGAAAATTTTGATTGGGCAGCAAGACAGTCTTATATCGCCTTTGCAACCGCTATTGCCGCCGCCGCCGAAGAAAGGGTAGACGCTACGCCGATGGAAGGTTTTAATAATACCGCACTGGATGAATTGCTTGGCTTGAAAGAAAAAGGCTTGCGCAGTGTAACGCTTCTTTCTTTGGGCTACAGGGATACTGCAAATGACTGGCTGGCTAAATTTCCAAAGGTTAGAAGAGAAAAGGGAAAACTTTTTTTACATCAATAATATTTAATTCATTAAATCAACAAAACAAAAAACAAAAAATTCAACATGAAAAGATTATTAGCAACAAACCCAACAAACGTTTATGCATTGATTACACGGTTAGCGGCAGGAATTGTAATATTTCCGCACGGTGCACAAAAATTACTGGGTTGGTTTGGCGGATATGGCTTTACCGGAACAATGGGCTTCTTAACTGAAGGCGCAGGACTGCCGTGGATTGTTGCATTCCTTGTGATTATGATAGAATTCTTTGGAGCGCTCTTCCTGATTTTCGGATTTGCTACAAGGATTGCCGCAATAGGCGTCATCACTAATTTTTTAGGCGTTCTTTTTACCTCCCATATTCACAATGGCTTTTTCATGAACTGGTTTAAGCAGGCGGATAAGGGAGAGGGTTATGAATATTTCATCCTGCTGTTTGGCCTGGCAATCATTTCATTAATTGCGGGTGGTGGTAAGGCAAGTGTGGATGCGTTGCTGGCTAAGAACAAGATTAATCAATAATATATTGAATGATCTGTTTGTATGAAAGGGAAAGATTTTATTCAAACAATTATCACAACTGGATTCTGCATGACAACACTATCAACTTTCAACAATTTTACTAACGTACTTAAAAAGCAGGAACACTTAATGCCTGTTTTATTTAAAGTTTTGGGTGGATCATTAACGATGACATCAGTAAAAATTGGATAAAAAAATTTCTTATTAATAATTTATAAAAAACAAAACAATGGAAAAAACAAAATGGGTTATCGATCCCTCACATTCAGAAATTGGATTTAAAATAAAGCATCTGATGATTACAAACGTGAAAGGCGTATTCAAAGAATACGAAGCAAGCATTTATACAACAGGCGATGATTTTATGACAGCTGAGGTTGATTTTTGGATGAACCCGGCTTCTGTAGATACGGGTAGTCCTGACAGGGATGCGCATCTCAAAGGAGCAGATTTTTTCGATGCCGAAAATCATAAAGAGATCACCTTCAAAGCGAATACTTATGAAGCGGTTGACAATGATGGCAGTTATGAATTATACGGTGATTTGACCATCAAGGGAATTACCAAAAGAATAAAACTAGACGTGGAGTTTGGTGGTATAATGAAAGATCCATGGGGAAATGAAAAAGCAGGATTTAGCATCAATGGTAAAATCAATCGTAAAGATTGGGGGCTTACCTGGAATGCAGCTTTAGAGACCGGCGGTGTATTGGTCAGTGATGAGGTTAAAATTAATTGCGAGGTGCAATTATTAAAATCAAACGAAGAAAAAGTACCTGCCTAACGGCATTAAGATATCCCGCATGAAAATGAAAAAAAGCAACTTCAGAAAATTGAAGTTGCTTTTTAAATATGCATTAGTTTAATGTTGCTTCCATAGAGATATCCGTATTCAACAATTTTGAAACAGGACAGTTCTTTTTTGCATCTTGTGCGCTTTCTTCAAATTTCTCTTTGCTGATGTTTGGAATTTTTGCTGTTACTGTAAGATGAGATTTTGTAATAGTGCCATCTGCCAACGTGATGTCACATTTAGTTTCAATTTCATCTGCTGTGAAGCCTGCTTCCTGTAATACGAAACTCAGCTTCATCGTAAAACATCCCGCGTGCGCTGCAGCAATAAGCTCTTCAGGATTGGTGCCTGGCCCTTCTTCAAATCTTGATTTGTAAGAGTATTGCGTTTTATTTAGTACGGAGCTCTGTGTACTCAGCGAGCCCTTCCCTTCTTTTCCGGTTCCCTGCCATATGGCCGTTGCGTTTCTCGTCATTGTTATTATTTTTTATTGTTTAAGAATTGAGTTTTTTGTAAAATGTAAAAAGCTATTCCGGGAATTCTGACGATGGTACCCTTACAATTCCCCTGCCATTAATCATATGCCAGGTTCTGAAATCCTGTGGTGCATCTAATCCATCGCCATCGAGGATATGGGTTTTTGTCCTGATGCGTACAGGCTTATCGGTATAAAATTCCTGCCCGGTCCTTGACCGGTCCCAGTACAATTCATCACAGTATAGGGTGTCGCCGGCAGTATTGAATACTACCACGCTGTCTTTTAAAAATACCTTGCTCTCAGTTTCCAGGTATCTACCATAATGCGCATCCATTTTACTTTCCACCACCAACGAATCATTATAAAAATCTGCATGAACGGTTTTCGTAAATTCGATAAAGGCCAGTGTATCCTGGTGGCGAAGCATATAAGGTGCAGTGAGTCTTGCCTTTGTAGTTTGCCCGAGTGTATAAACGATATCCACTCCCTTAGCTACTTCTACGCCGATTTTTCTGGAGGTGATTTCCTCAATTTCCTGCAGGCTATTTTCGCACCCTGTAACAAAAAAGCAGCCTGTAATAAGTGCTGCTTTTAGAAAATTTTTATGGAAAATATGAATAACCATCTTTACCTTCAGATAAAATTAATTGAATTTACGCCTGACGAACCAGTTTCTGTCACTCAATGTAAATCCTACGCCTACCTTAAAGGTATTTTCTTTTATGTTATTACTACTATTACCGCGGTTTCCGTATTCGAGCGAAAGGTTCAAAAAGCTGTATTGATAATCATAAAACGTATGTCGCACCTTAAGGGGGAAAGTTCCTCCAATAGTTACTGCGTACAAAGGAAGGTCATTGCCGCCTGCAGTGATATAATCTTTTCCGAAAGAGACACCTGCCCGGTACCGTACATTATTGAAATATCTGGAAGAGCCTGTTGGAACGGGATAATATTGGATTCCAAATTTCCCCATCCAGCTATTTGCTACCTGGTCTTTATCGCCAAAAAAACGATAGCCATCCCAATTGGTTGTTTCAAAATCAGCACCTAATAGTACATGCTCCTTCTCTATCGTAAAACCTGCTCCTAAAGTGGACGGAAGGGTTACTTTCCCTTTCACCGCCTTCTGCTCGTAGATGCTGTCTATTTTATCTATCGCACCGGAAGTAGCATCAAACTGAAAAGTTTGAACTGCATAGTCTTTAGTTGCTGAATATTCCCTTTGCAAAGTTCCATAAGCTCCTAAACGCAGAACGCCCTTCTTTAATTTGGCTACATACTGCATACCCGCATTAAACAGAACGCCACCAAAACGGGTTTTTGTGTCATACTCTGCTTTATAATACTGAACTGTATCTATAAATATTATTTTGCTGTTGTAATCTTTTTCACCAAACAAATACCCTGTATTAAAGCCAATGCTAAAATTTTTCAATTTGAGCCCCATTCCTATAAAGGCTTCGTTTACGCCGCCATTACCCTCGTACAGGGTTGCGATACTGTCTATGCCATTATGTGTAGTCGCGTTTATCTTGTAATTGATCTTACTGATGGGCTTAAGCCCAAATGTCATCCCCAAGCTAGTTCTATTTTTATCGGCTTTGGCATTGCCGTTCAAGAGTGGCAATCCTAACTGAAGGTAGGAGATGATTCCATTATTAGATTTATAAGCCCCAAGGGGATTTTGGCTTTTGATGGTCCTGCTACTATATTCCACGCCCACATCCAGTGTGGTATAAATAATGCTCCCATAAGAGGCGGGATTAATGTTATTTATGGTTACCGGATCCGCATAGCCAGCAGCAATGCCACCCATGCCCCGGTTGAATATGTTGCCGGCGGGCACCAAGTTTCCCACGCCATATCTTGAATAGGGTGAATTCTCCTGGGAAAAGCAAAACAGCGGTAAAGCAGCCAGCAATAGGCAGGTAAGTTTAAGTTTTGGTATCATCATTTTGTTCGCTGATTGCATAAAGCCCTTTAAAGATCAGATCGGGGTCGGCAAATATCTTATTTTTAAGCAGATGGGCAAAATAGCGGGTATCCCCCCCGGTTAAAAGCACGTTAAAGTTGGTATACTTTTCCGCATATTTTTCAATGATCCCATCGATTTCAGTAGCAAGCCCAAAAAGCACACCGCTTATAAGATTAGTGCGGGTATCATATCCAACTAATGGAAAACTCCAACCGACAGTTGCCGGGTCTGGTTTTATGACAGGCAGTTTTGCCGTATATTGATTCATAGCTTTAAAGCGCATTTCCATACCAGGCGAAATGCTCCCGCCGAGAAAAGCGTGGTATTTATTGATAAAATTGAAAGTGATGCATGAGCCTAAACCGATCGCAAGGTTATTTTTCCCAGGATAAAAATGAACTGCTGCTGCTGCAAGTGCAAGCCGGTCAGCGCCAATCGTTTCTGGCTTGCCTACGGGTGTGGTAAATGGCAATCGGCTGCCTGCATTCAATAAATGAAAAGATGTGGAACCTGACAATACCTTCTCAATTTCCGGATCGTGGTTGATAACGGAGGAGAGTATAGTTCGATTTGGTTGAAATTTACGCAACGCGGCACCCACCCCTTCTACCCCGCCATTCTCCAATTCCATTATTTCCTTCAGTTCACCATCCCGGAAGAAAGCACATTTCAAACGCGTATTTCCAAAATCAAAACAAAGGGTGGTTTGGCTCAATTAATAAAGTTTCAATCTTGCAAGATACACAAGGACCTATAGAAAATATTTATGGAATATTGAACGAACTTAGATTTTTAAAATGGCCGTTAAGCTTTATTTTTTCTTTTAAAGATTCCATCTCTGCCACTACCGGCAATACTTTCGTAAGATGTCTTTTGAGGTATTCCTGCCGCTGCAATTCGTTCATAATCGAGAGTAATTCATATTCACCTTCCAGCGTGAGGCCGGCATGATGGGCCACATCGTAGGTGCAAAGTTCCGCGTCTTCTTTGCCAAAAATTTTGGAAACTTTCAGCAGGCGATGCAACTCATTTACAGCCGCAACGACTTTTTCCATCAGTACCTTTTTTCCAACTTCGTTGTTCTCAAGGTAACTAACGATAGCGCCGTTGTATAGTTTCCCCGGCACATCTTTTATCACTTCCAAAACCCGAATGATACCCAGTC
>JBDSPQ010000487.1:0-11439 GCA_039930305.1 Ginsengibacter sp.
ATAACGCCCTGGACTCCTCGTCAACGTTGGTTTTTTTGCTTACTTCTTTTAAAAGATATACAATCACTTGCGGCTGGTCTATTACCACAGAGTCACCTTCGAGTTGGTTTCCAATTAAAGCTTTGGCAGTTTTTACACCTTTTAATTTTATCGATCTTATTTTAATATCGATTATTATGTAAGGCCTTTCGGCAAGCGTCATTTTTTTGATCTGGAAGGTATCAGCCGACACATGTATATTTTTTAAAAAAACATTCCCCAGCACTTCGTCAAAATACAGGGAATCATATCTAATGCTATAAAGACTGTCAGTTTTTCCGGTAACTGCTGCGGCAATTTTTTTATCAGCAATTTGATATTTTTTATTATTCCATATAACAAAAACTATTGACGCGGCAAGTACAACTCCAGCAACAACGATGAATGATTTTTTTGACACAGAATGGAAAAGATTCCGGAAGTGCATTTAAAGGTTTCAATTCAGGTGAATAGATGAGATAACTCAAATTTAAAGTTTTAGTTTTGACACTCACTGAATTTTTATAGTATGGATATTGGCTTTAACAGAAATGAGGATGCGATGAAACTTTCGTTGAGTAAGATAAAGAAGCTGATTGGCAAAATAGAGGAAGGTGGTGGCAAAGGTGCAATACAAAAACAAAGAGAACGAAATAAATTGACGGCGAGGGAAAGGATAAATTATCTAATAGATGGAGAAAGTGATTTCGTGGAGATTGGTGCCTTTGCCGGATATGAAATGTATAAGGAATACGGCGGATGCCCGGCAGGAGGAACAGTGGCTGGTATCGGATATGTTAGCGGAAGGCAATGTGTGATAATAGCAAATGATCAAACCGTGAAAGCGGGTGCATGGTTTCCGATTACAGGAAAAAAGAACCTCCGAATGCAGGAGATCGCTATGGAAAACAGGCTGCCTGTAATTTACCTCGTGGATAGTGCCGGGGTATTTTTGCCAATGCAAGATGAAATATTTCCAGACAAAGAACATTTTGGAAGAGTCTTTAGGAACAATGCGCAGATGAGCGCAATGGGCATTACCCAAATAGCCGCTGTGATGGGCCCGTGTGTGGCTGGTGGCGCCTATCTCCCAATAATGAGTGATGAGACGCTAATGGTAGAAGGCAGTGGTTCAATTTTTTTGGCGGGACCATACCTCGTGAAAGCTGCCATTGGGGAAAATACCGATAATGAAACCCTAGGAGGTGCGGATACACATACCGAGATCAGTGGCATTGCAGACTATAAATTTAAAACCGAAAAGGAATGTCTTGACTATATCAAAAGACTAATCAATAAGATGGGGAGTAAGCCTACAGCGGGGTTTAACAGAATCGCTGCTTTGGCTCCGGCAAAAAATCCCGCGGAGATTTATGGGATATTCCCGGAGGGGAATCTGAAAGCATATGACATGCTGGAGATTATCGAAAGAATTACCGATGCTGCTATTCCAGAACATGCCGGGGAACAAAAAGAACAGGACAGAGCATTTACAACTATAAATAGTGATGACGTAAAAAGTTCATTTGAGCCGTTTAAAGCAGAATATGGCAAGACCATACTTTGCGGCTACGCGAGGATAGATGGATGGGCCGTAGGCATTGTGGCCAATCAGCGCCTGAATATTAAAAATAGAAAAGGTGAATTGCAAATTGGTGGTGTGATATATAATGATAGCGCCGACAAAGCTGCACGCTTCATCATGAATTGTAATCAAAAAAAAATACCCATCATTTTTTTACAGGACGTTACCGGGTTTATGGTGGGTAGCCGGAGCGAACATAGTGGGATAATAAAAGATGGCGCAAAAATGGTGAATGCGGTCGCGAACTCTGTAGTGCCTAAGATTACGGTAATTATGGGCAACTCATACGGGGCAGGCAATTATGCCATGTGCGGAAAAGCGTATGACCCGAGATTTATCTATGCCTGGCCCTCCGCTAAAATTGCGGTAATGGGTGGTGAACAAGCCGCAAAAACGCTTCTCCAAATTGAGAAAGCTTCGTTGAAAGCAAAAGGTGAAATAATAAGCCCCGGGAATGAACAGGAATTGCTGGATAAAATGACTGACAAGTACACTGCTCAAACAACTCCTTTTTATGCTGCTGCACGATTATGGGTAGACGCAATCATTGATCCGATAGACACCAGGAAAATCATTTCTGAAAGCCTGACCGCGGCAAATCATAATCCGGATTTGCCAGACTTTAAAACCGGAGTTTTCCAGGTTTAGCAAGGTAGCAGCGTTAAGAATTCTGACGAGAAATCAATAAATGCCTCATGAAGTGAAAACCTGAAATAAATGAGCCCGATAAAAAACATATTCCCGGTGTTAATAATAATTGGATGTATTTTTTTTTCTTGTAAAAAACTAACTCAATTACCAACTAAACTGCCTTACCCCGATCAATCTTTTTATGAAGAATTCGACACGGCTTCATCTGCTGCAACCCGCGGCTGGAAATTTTCCAATGTAAGTGTACCGGCGGGCAGCGGGAAATGGCAGGATGGCGGAAGCACCCCCTATTTATTTACAGCTTTTTCCAATATGGGTGTTAACGCAGGATTTATCGGCACGACTTATCAATCTACTTCTGCGCAAAAGGGAATCATCAGCAATTGGCTGATATCACCGGTAATCACCCTGCAGAATGGGGATACCCTTATCTTTTATACAAGGGCGCAACAGAAATTTGACAATGGAGATACTACAGATTCCGGCAACAGGCTCCAGGTAAGAGTAAATACTAATAACGATGGAACAGATGTTGGTATCGGTCAGGAGCCGGGTGATTTTACCCAGCTTCTGCTCGACATAAATCCAACACTTCTGCGAAGCAGTGCGATTTCTTTTCAGCCAAATGCTTACCCAGCCCGGTGGACCCGCTTCGAAGCCCTCGTTTCAGGTATAGAGGATAGTGTTTCCGGCAGGTTCGCGTTCAGGTACTTTGTTCCCAATGGTGGCTCCAACGGCAACGGATCTGGAATTGGAATAGACCAGGTTCATTATAAAAGCAAAGGATATTAGTTAAAGAATAGGAAATAAAAATATCTGACCCCTAATAGAAATAAAAAAAATGACTGTATTTCAATATTCAAAAGTTGATTTTGTGAATTGCAAGCATCTAAAAAATGGCAGATAATGTTATAATATATACTGATGGATCGTCTCGTGGAAACCCAGGCCGGGGGGGCTATGGCACGATACTTTTATATGGTTCCCATCAAAAGGAATTGTCAAAAGGATTTCGTCTTACTACCAACAACCGGATGGAACTTATGGCGGTAATTGCAGGCCTGGAAGCATTGAAAAAACCCAATCTCCACTTGTTGATATATTCTGATAGTAACTATGTCGTGAAGGCCGTAATGGAAGGTTGGCTTTCAAAATGGCTTAAAACAAATTTCAAGGGAAATATAAAAAACAGGGATCTCTGGGAAAAATATCACCTGCTTTCTCAAGAGCATCACATTCAATTCACGTGGGTGAAAGGGCACGGAGCTAATGTACTAAATAACCGCTGCGATGAATTAGCAACTAAGGCTGCCGATGGCCAGCAGCTATTTGCAGATCAAGGTTACGAGTTGTTAAAAAGCTGAGATTGAATGGCAGTCTAAAAAAATAAAATGACCGTAGGATTTTAGTCTACCAGGGAATTATGTATAGGCAAAACTTTGGGCCTGGTAATAAGATAGAAACTGCCGAAAAGAAAGGCTGAAAAAATAAATGTTGCTGCCAAGCTCCATGGATAGAATGGCAAACCATCACTAAGGCATAAAAACAAACCATCTAAAGTCTTTGGCCTGTTTAGGCCCGCATCCGGCGCACTGCTTGCCCATACCAGAAAGTTAGAGATAAAAAAATACGTAGTAGGAGCTGCAATACTTGCCAGAGCAATCTGGCTCATGCGAAAATTTTTGATAAAAAATCCGAAGACAGTCAGAGCAGTGAACAAAACATAATTGGTGACCTGACCCTGGTAAAAGCCGGGCATATTTCCTACGCCATTTCTATATAAAAGTTCATACAAAGCATCAGAAACAAACATTGATAAAAGGGGAAGAAGAAACGCAAATTTTTTATCCTTGATAATTGCTCCCCCGAAGATGGCCATTGCGATCTGCGGCGCAAACCCGAAAGGCCTTCCAGGCATAATTCTGTATAAAGATGCAATAACAATAAGAAGAATAAATCCGTAAAATATTTCCCTTGTAAATTTCATAACAATGCTTTTGCGCAAAAATAGGTATAATAATTTTTTGCTTTCTCCGCTTTTCTGCTAAATCTTCATGCAAGAATTTGAATCCTGCATACATGATGGCTTAAGGTAACTAACTACTTATTCCGGTTCAATTATTATTTATAGAGTATTTCGTAATATTCATTGGCCATTCGGTTACTGTCAAACTGTACCTGCACGTCCCGCATACCATTTTTTACTATTTGTCTCCATGTGTTCCTGTCATCATAATAAATGGGCAAAATTTCCTTTTCCAGTATTTCATATATTTTATTCAAATCGTAATTGTCTTGTTCTTCCACATGCATGTTCATATAGTCTACCGGAGGCACTACAAAACCATTATTGCCGTTATTGATGAATTCGCAGATCCAGCCATCATTTGTACTAAGATTTACCGCTCCGTTCATGGCCGCCGTCATGCCACTGGTTCCGCTGGCTTCCCTTGGCACCCTTGGATTGTTTAGCCACACATCGGCAGCTTGCTTCAATTGCTTACTAAGCGTTAATTCATACCCTATGCAAACAGCTACATTCTTGTATTGCTTGCTCAGATGAACAAGGTGATTAAAATCATTTATCGCTGAAAAATCCAACGGATAAGGTTTGCCAGCCCAAATGATCTGGATAGGATATTTTGAATTATTTAGCAATGCTTCAAACCTGTTATAATCTCTTGTTATCAATTCAGCTCTTTTATAACCTGCAAACCTCCTCGCCCACACGAGGGTGAGCACATTGGGATCCATCAACTTTCCAGTCTGATCAGCTACAATTTCCAAAGCACTGCGTTTTATATTTCTTTTCCTTTCATCAAACCAGCCATCATTGTATTCCTCTTTAGCTCTATACAAATCCTTGTCGGCCCAGTACTGCCAGTTCTGCGCGTTTGTTATCGCCTTTATCTCACAGATGTCGTCATATTTCTCCCACATTTGCCGGCTCACTTCGCCGTGCAGTTGTGACACACCGTTCGCCAGATGGGCAAATCGCAGTGCCGCAAGGGAATGATTAAATAAATCATCTGTCATTCCTGTAAGCTGCTTTACTTCGTCTACGGACAGGCCATAGAAATAGCTCATCTTATCGCATAAGTAAATATCATGCTTTTCATTACCTGCCTCTTCGGGGGTATGTGTAGTAAAAACAAGTCGTTTTTTTACCTCTTCTTTACTGCCAAACTTTTTGTATAAATAAAAAACGGAACTTACTGAATGCGCCTCATTAAGATGATACAGGTCAGGGTTGAAGTTCAATTCATCAATCAATTTTGCCCCTCCAATTCCCAGGAGGATAAACTGCGCAATTTTCGTAGCTGCATTTCCATCATATAACCGGTTGCAGATGGTGCGCGACACATGGTCATTTTCGTGAAGATCGGTGGTAAGTAGGAATAGGGGAGCAGTGTTGAAAGTCGTGGGATTCAGGTACATAACTTTTACCCATACAGGGTGATCGTGTATAGGAATCTGGAACATTATCCCTGTATCTTCAAGAAAGTTATAAGTTTTTTCTACCCAGGTTACTTTCAGGGTCTGGTCAGAATTTCTTGCCTGGTCATAATACCCTTCCGTCCACAAAATGCCGATTCCGATCAAATTCTGCTTGAGCTCATAAGCGCTCCTTAAGTGGGAGCCTGATAAAAATCCAAGGCCGCCACTGTAAATTTTTAAAGGCTGATGAATGGCAAACTCCATCGAAAAGTAGGCTACTTTTTTACCATAGCGGCGGTCTGGTTCATAGGGAAGCTGGTAGTTTTTAAAGCTCATTTGTACTTTCGGATTTTATGAGGGCGCAATATAAAAGGAAAACTTTAAAATTGGCTATTTTGTCGTATAATATTGTGTAATCAATACACAGGATTTTTAGCTTACAAAACCGCAACTTACTAACCCCGCTGATTCAAAAAATTCATTTCAGTTTAAAATTTAGTGTTATCACGTGCATCTAATTTCGGGGTTGTATCATTTTTTTTGTTTTGATAAATTTAATTTTTAGCTTTGACTAAATTAATTTTTAGTTGAATGAAATTTTCAAGTAGCGAAGAGAATTATATTAAAAGTATCTACACCTTGCAGGCCAGCATGGGTAAGGTGAATACTAATTCATTGGCAGAACACCTTAATACAAAAGCGGCGTCGGTCACCGACATGCTAAAGAAGCTAAAATCAAAAAAGCTCCTGGAATACAAACGTTATCATGGGTTCAAACTGAATGATTCTGGCATTAAGCAGGCTTTGAAGATCATCCGAAGGCACCGTCTCTGGGAGTTTTTTCTGGTAAGTAAATTAGGCATGGAATGGAATGCCGTACATGCTATAGCCGAGGAACTCGAGCACGTGAGCAGCCCCGAATTAATAAAAAAACTAGATCTTTATTTAGAGCAGCCCCTCGTTGACCCTCACGGAGATCCCATCCCAAATGAGCACGGCGAATTGCCCGTACTTAACCAGGTTTCATTAGTAGAATATCCTCATAAAAAAAATGGAATTGTAAGCTCCGTGAGTAATCAAAGCAGTGATATGTTGCAAATGCTTAACCACTACGGTATTGGGATAGGGGTAGAGCTAAAAGTGTTAAAAAGTTTTGACTTCGACGGATCATTAGAAATAAAAGTTTCAAAGCAAGCTGCCTGTACCATTAGTGGCCTTGCGGCTCAAAATATTTTTGTATATGATGATTGACAAAACTTCACGGGAAAACTCTTTAAGCGAGGTACATGAAACCGTTGATATCGGTTCGCAAAAAAAGGGCTGGCGCAGGGTCCTTGCCTTTTTCGGTCCGGCCTACCTGGTTAGCGTAGGTTACATGGATCCTGGAAACTGGGCTACTGACCTGGCCGGGGGAAGTAAATACGGCTACACGTTGATATGGGTATTGCTCATGAGTAATATCATGGCATTATTGCTTCAAAGCCTGAGTGCAAGGTTAGGTATTGTGAGGGGGAGAGACCTGGCGCAGGCAAACCGGGAAGCATACCCTAAGCACGTAAATTTTATGCTATACGTGCTTGCGGAAATTGCCATTGCAGCATGTGACCTGGCCGAGGTGTTGGGTATGGCAATCGGAATTCAATTACTCACCGGGCTCCCGCTTATCTGGGGAGTATCAATTACCGTTTTTGACACTTTTTTGCTTCTATATCTCCAGCGATTGGGTATTCGTAAAATGGAGGCTTTTATCATTGCACTTATAGCTGTAATCGGGTTTTGCTTTTTGATAAACATTATTATGGCTCAACCCCAGCTAAGCGAGGTTCTGCGGGGCTTTATCCCTTCCCTGCCAACGGCTGAAGACTTATATGCAGCCAAAGGAATGAAAAGCCCGATTCCAACAGAAACTGCGTTATATCTCGCGATTGGCATTATAGGCGCCACGGTGATGCCCCACAACTTATACCTTCATTCTTCGCTCGTGCAAACACGTAAAATACAAAAGACAAAGCAAGGTATAAAACAGGCTTTAAAGTGGAGTTTTGTAGATACGGCGGTGGCCCTAAATATTGCTTTTTTGATCAATGCGGCAATTTTGATTCTTGCAGCGGCTGTATTTTTTAAAACAGGCAGGACTGATGTTGGCGAAATAAAGCAGGCGCATCAATTACTTTCGCCTATGCTCGGCTCCACGTTTGCATCTACGTTATTTGCTATCGCCTTAATTGCGTCGGGGCAAAGTTCAACACTTACTGGTACCTTGGCAGGGCAGATTGTCATGGAGGGCTACTTACGGCTTCGGATTAGTCCAATTCTCAGAAGACTAATTACCAGGCTACTCGCCATTATTCCTGCCATTATTGTTATAGGTTTTTTCGGCGAAGGCCGTGTAGATGCCTTATTAATTTTTAGCCAGGTGATATTGAGCATGCAACTTGGGTTTGCCATTATTCCACTAATTCATTTTGTAAGTGACAAAAAGGAAATGGGCTCTTTTGCAATTAAACCGCTGACTAAATTTTTTGCCTGGCTGATCGCGACTATCCTGATATATCTTAATGTAAGAATGGTGATGGGAGAGGCCAACGGGTATTTTAGCGCAGGGGGCAATATCATCGGAAAAGTAAGTATTGTCCTGGCCGGACTCTTATTCGGATTATTGCTGGTCTACACAATTATTTTTCCTTTGCTTGGTAAAAGAAAGAAATCTGTTTCCATTCAAATGCACCCGGACATTACAGGCCTTACCAATCTGGACGTACCAGTTTATAAAACCATCGCAGTTGCGTTAGACTTCAGTGAATACGATTCAAAGATTCTTGCCTCAGCAATCGGGCAGGCAAAGAGTGATACTAAGTTTGTCCTTATCCATGTGGTGGAAAGCGCTACAGCCAGGCTGTTGGGAAAAGAAACTGATGACTACGAAACCAAAAAAGATATGGAAAGGTTATCGTTTTTTGTGGACCAATTAAAAGAAAGGGGCTATGAAGCAGAGCCAAAGTTAGGATTCAAAAACAGGGCAAAGGAAATAGTAAAACTGGTGAAAGAAAGTAAAGCGGACATTTTGGTCGTTGGTGCGCATGGCCACTCGGGCTTAAAAGATTTCATCTATGGTGAGACGGTAAATACTGTGAGACACGAATTGAAAATTCCAATATTAATGGTAAATCTTCAAACGGAAGGTTAAGGTGCTTTCGCCACCTGGCTGCTCAGTTGCTGAATTGCGCTCTCAATTATTTTATTCCATTCATCTTGCCTGGCTGTGTCAATGCTGTGAATGGTTTCACGATCATATTGTTTTTGCAGATTGTCGCTTTCTTTTCGCGTATTGTCGAAGATGGAGTTTAATAGTGTAACATAATTCTCACTGGTAAATTTTGCATTTTTCAATTTTTCAACTAATTGTTCAGCACCAAGGCGGGTGATATCGAAGTGATGTTGTTCATGCAATAAATGGTAGTCAGAATTAATTTGAGATTTTTTCCAGGAAGCCAGCTTTGAGAAAAAGGTATAAACTTTGATGTTGAGATAAATATTTTGCCCATCGTAGTTCAATTCGGAATCAAATGCATAGCCTGATGCGGTGACGGCGCCGCCAAAATGATTAAGATCAGGTTTGCCCTGGAAATCTTCCCATTTTAGTTTTCTATTGAAATCATAATAAATAGTATCGCTGCGGGCAGAGGATTTTTTATTGTCCAGCATAACGTTCACCAGCACTTTTTGCGAAAAGCATTGTTGCATGGTAAAAAACAATATAGGTAACAGCAGGAAATACTTTTTCATTTGCATAGAGATACGATGCAAAAATGCTTATAGGATTTAATATAAAAAGTTAAGATTCGGGCTAGCTATTCACGATGTAATGAACACTGTCGGCAATAGATGCGACGGACTGCTTTTTCATACATTTAAAATGTCCAAGCGGGCACTTGTCATATCCTATCTTGCTGCAGGGCCTGCACCAGAGCTTATTTACCTGGAAAACCTGGTACATTGTCTGGTAAGGATACATGCCAAATGAAGGAACGGTATTACCCCAAACAGAAAGCACATTTTTCTTAAATGCTGCAGCGATGTGCATTAGTCCGGTGTCATGTGTTATCACCAATTTTGATCTCCTTATAATGTCGGCGGATTCATTCAAATTGAATTTTCCGCACGAATTGTAAATCTTTGTGGGATCTGCCGAGGCCACTTCCCCAGCATTATAATAATCTTCGTTTCCTCCCAGGAGAATAATTGGAAACTGGATAATCTGGCACAGTTTCTTTATCATATCTAAGGGAAGTTTTTTTGTTCTGTGTGCCGCACCAATAGCAATTCCTACATATCCTTGTGAGTGTGAAAACGGGATATCACTATCCTTTACAAAATCTTTTTCCGGAATAAAATAATCCAGGCCGGCCTCGTCATTATTTACACCAAGTACCGCAACCGTTTGCATATACCGGTCCACGATATGCTTGTGCGGCAGCAGATTTATCTTAAAATTTGTATAGATCCATTTTTGCGCATTTAATTTTTGGAAAGAGTGGAAAGGAATTTTTTTGAATGCCTTATGTATCCTGAATGTGCGCAGGTTGTTATGCAGGTCTATTATGTGGTCATAATTTTCCTTATCAATATCGGCTAATGTTTCCCGTAAGTCATTTTGCAGGTAAAGTACTTTTGAAATATTCGGGTTCGATTCAACAATTACGGCAAATGTTTTCTTTACTAAATAATGTATTTCACTACCAGGATACTTTTTCTTAAGACATCGTACAACCGGTGTAGTTAGTACAATGTCTCCAATCGAGCTAAAACGTATTATAAGAAACTTCATGTATTAAAAAAGCTTTTGAAAATCCGATAAAAAATTTGTACAAAGCGGTATCAATCATCACTATCCGCGGGTATTACTCTTCAATATAGTCGAGTTCTTTGTGAAACGTTTCTTCTGTATTTACGGCCGATATAACCGTTACGATCATAATGATAATGCCTGTAAGCAAACCGCTCATGACGTAAGAGAAATAATTTTGGAGAAAATTGAATAATAGTAGCATCAGCGGCAATGATCCCCGTACCATATTGGGTATAGTAGTGGCAGCTGTCGCCCGAAGGTTGGTGCCGAACTGTTCAGCCCCCATGGTTACAAATATGGCCCAAAAGCCGGTGGCGAATCCAAGTCCGGCGGCAATCCAGTAAAAATTGTCAGGGCTGCTATTTTCATTTTGCATAAAATTTAAGGCAACAACAATAGCGGTTATGGTATAGAAAATATACAACGTTTTTTTCCTGCTGCGGAGTAACTGGCTTACCATCCCTGCTGCCACGTCCCCGATCGAAATGGCAACATAAGCAAACATGGTCGCTCTACCGGGATTGATGTCCCCGGGGATTCCAAAGTTCTTTGCGAATTTATTTGAGAAGGCAATTAATATTCCGATTACATACCAGGTTGGCAATCCCAACAGGATGCTGCAGGCATATTTTTTAAACCGGGTGCGGTTATTAAAGAACATGAGAAAATTCCCGCGGGATATATTTTTCTTCATTGAAGTGTACATCCCCGATTCGAAAACTGAAATGCGCAGCAGCAGCAGCAGCAGGCCCAGTCCCCCGCCAATGAAATAACATATTCTCCAGTCAAAATGCTGAGAGATAAAGAAGGCGACCACTGCACCCATCAGTCCAATGCCAGCAACGATAGATGTGCCTAAGCCCCGTTCTTCTTTTCTAAGTAATTCCGAAACGAGGGT
>JBDSPQ010000488.1:0-3866 GCA_039930305.1 Ginsengibacter sp.
TTAAATAAATATGGGGCTTTAGCTACATCATCCCAATATTTAATAAACCCCTTTTTGTTTTCAAGACTGTCTTTCAAATAATCAAATCCCCCTGCCCGTACGAATTTCTTTGTTGCCCGGTACAACCCATTATTCTCAGAAGTTTGCATCTCCCATCCTTTGCCATAAAATCCCAAACCCACCACCAGCTTATTTGCAGGCACTCCCGCTGCAATAAAAGCCTTTACCGATTTCTCTGTTGATTCCTGGGTAGTATCGGCAGAAGATGTATAAAGATTGGTGTGATGATTTGATATAGTATCTGAACCGCCCGCATAATCATAGGACATTAAATTGATGAAATCAGTGTACTGCTGCACTTTGTCCATTTCGGTGTGGTCAATAAAATTTTGGTGAGCGCCTACTGCCGTGGTTACAAAGTATTTCTTATGCTTGATTTTTGCAAGACTGTCGAGTCCCTCCCGCAGTTCCCTGAAAAGCCTGGTGTAACCTTCTTTATCTTCAGGCCTGAATTTGTTGTTGTCGCCTTTTAGCCCCGGGTATTCCCAATCAATATCTACACCATCAAGATTGTATTGAGCCACAATATCAATGCAGCTATATGCAAACCCACGCGTAGACGTATCCGTTAGCACAGCGTCAGAGAAATTTTTGCTCCATGTCCATCCACCCATGGAAATAAGAATTTTCAGATCTTTGTTCTGTTTTTTTAATTCGTTTAATCGCCTGAAATTGATAGTATCCGTAACCTCGTTGTGCAGCCATGCCCTGTTATCTTTCACATCTACAAATGCGTAGTTGATATGCGAAAGTTTTTTCGGGTTCAATGAATCAATATCCGCAAGACCCCGAAAACCACCTACATATGCAATAACCACCGGCTTTTTCTTTTGTGGCGCCCTCCCGCCGGTTGCTGAAAGAAAAAATATGGATATTATAACGCCGGTAATTATCAGAATTGCCTGTTTCATTTTCATAAAAATTATTAAAAGATAAAAACTTATAATTTGAGCTTCACGCCTGACTTGTTTAGAAGGGCGGTAATCAACACACATAACAACGCCAACCCCAAAGATTTTGCAAGGCCGACACCTCCTGTGATAATTACATCAGGCCAATGGAAATTCGCCACACGGATTATTGCGTACAGGAAATAAGGAATAAGGTAACAAAGCAACGTGTCCGTTCCGGCCGGCCTAATAATTGAAAACCATTTTGCTTTTCTCTTTACATCTGCAACCCAATACACTAAAGTAAAAGCAAGAAGGGTAAAGGCACTGCAAAGGAAAAGCCATGCCGGCGTTGCGCCAAGCTTTGCCAGTTTCCAATATGGCCGCGTGATAACGGACAGGATGATCAGCAACGCAGCAAAGGCAACAAATAACATGGTCATCTTAACATTTTCGTTTCGCTTTCTGAAATACCTGAATAGCCAGGATGTCAGCACACCGCCCATAGTTAGCCCTGTTAGTGTTCCTCCAAGAATGGCAGAGGGAATGAATGAAATAAAACTATCCTTCGGAATGTATCCGGCCTTGTACACTATGCTCAGGATGCAAAAGAACATCCATGCGCCCAAAATTATCAGCAAATTATTTTTTGAAAAAATAGTAACCAATCCGGCTGCAAGATATGCCCACCCGATCAATCCCAATATGCCCCACCACTGTGGTGCAAAACGATTCGACTGTCCATCATCTCCTCCCCTGTACACAAAGGCCAATATCAATAACGTGATGATGCCAACTGCTTTTATCGCAAAAATTGCATAACGGTTTGCCTGCTTGGGATAACTATTCCAGATAAGTATAAACGAAAAACACGATAAAGAATACCATGCATAACCAGGCATACCTGTAGCCGCTACATTTATTGTTTCACCATTTACCAGAAACACGCCCATCACGAGCAGGGCAATTGTTCTTACTAATACATGGCCCACCAATTGCCATTGCGTATCGCCTTTTTTTCTCCGGTTATCCACGGCGAAGGGCAGCGATAATCCTACAATAAACAGGAATGCCGGGAACACCACATCCGCAAGACCGATTCCATCAATTCCCGGTTCTACATGTTCCAGCCACAGGGGAATATTTTTTAATGATCCCAGGTCATTTACAAAGATCATCAGCACCATGGTAAGTGCCCGTACAATATCGATTGAAGCGACACGAACGGGTGCGATTGATTTTACCGGTGGCATCTTCACCGGCTCTTTCAGTTCAGGAAATGGTATCATATTTTTGGTTCTTTAGTTCTTATCTGATGTCTTGAGTGTATAACTCAAAACTAATATTTTATGGAGGTCAGCCGTTTCTTTTTTTATAAAACCCAAAAACTTTACAGGACAATAATATTTACAAACTCAGGATAGCAAGTCCACTGAATAAATTCCGGGAGAAACCATAATAAATTATTTACCCTCGTTAAAAAAAATATACGGCCCTACATCAATTGGAATAGTAGCGAAATCATCCCAGTATTCTGCCGTTGGCCCTGTACGTTCAAGGTGGCCGATCAAATGTTTGGTAATAAACTATGTTTAAAATTATTTATATAAATTATTCAAGCTAAAGAAAGCATAGTATCCCTTTACTTGATTCGCCTTTATATTATCGTATCCATAATTCGTTTAATGACTTATGCAAACAATTCCATCTCCGCTTTGCCGAGGCCATCGGGTGTTGTATAGAATGGCCTTTTTTCAACCACATAGTGGCAATCTTCGGCAATGCCTAATGCATGATATATAGTCTGGTGTACCTGGTCGATCACGATAGGTTTTTCAATGGTCTTGCAGGGGCGTTCATCGGCTGTTTTACCATATACGTTTCCTTTTTTAATTCCTCCGCCAAACATCAACATAGAAACCCCGTCAGTGAAGTGACGATGCATTCCGTAATATTTGATATCATTAATGATATCGGGCTGCTCTACTTGTTCCTTCACTTTTAGACCGGGACGTCCTTCCACCATCATATCTCTGCTGAATTCACTGGCTAATATCACTAAAGTGCGATCGAGGCGACCCGTTTTATCAAGGTCTTTTATTAATTGAGCAACCGGGCCATCGATCTGCTTTTTCATGTCAATCATCCGCGTATAGCCGTTATCGTGGGTATCCCAGTTTTTGAAGGGTTCATATTCGGTAGTAACACTAATAAACCGTGCACCCTTTTCCGTTAGCCGGCGTGCCATCAGGCAACCCAAACCGAATTTACCGGTGTTATAAATGTCATAGCTCTCTTTTGGTTCTTTACTAATGTCAAATGCCGCAGCTTCGGGAGATTTTAAGAGCATGTAGGCCTGTTCCATGGATCTTCGTAATGATTCTTTTTGATAATCGCTGCCAAACTCGCCCATTGCACTTCCATTCATCAGGTCATTGTACAATTTATTTCTTCTTTCAAACCTCGTTGAAGACATGCCTACGGGAGGTTTCACTGTTTCCAATCCGGAAGAAGGATCAGGTACGAGAAACGGACCATATTCATTTCCTAAAAATCCTGCAGTATGAAAGGCTTTTAATTCTTCACCTTCTCCCAGCGTGAACCGTTGCCCGATGTCTATAAACGCCGGTATAACAGGGTTCACAGGGCCTAGTTCCTTAGAGATCCATGAACCGATATGAGGCGCGGAAACCGATTGGGGTGGTTGATAACAGGTATGCCAATGATATTGATGCCGCGAATGCAAAATAAATCCCATATCCGCGGCCACATAAGAACGAACGACAGTGCCCTTATTTATCACACTACCAATTGCCTCCAGGCCCTCAGAAAAGAAAACACCATCTAAAGAAGTAGGCACTGGCTTAAAAGTACTCAGCACACTATTCGCTTCCATTCCTTTTGTATAAGGCGTGT
>JBDSPQ010000489.1:0-5198 GCA_039930305.1 Ginsengibacter sp.
CATGAAGAGCAGTATAAACTCTACAGAAAACCGTTTGAAGTATTGAGCCTGGTGGATTTCTCCAATTTTAATGATGTTTCAGGCCAACCGGATTATGATAAATACCCGGCTTTAAAATATGCGAAGGGCTATGAGGTAATTCTCGATCATGGAGATACATTATTTATGCCAGCGGGCTATTGGCACCATATGGAATATATTGATAGCGGATTTGCCATGAGCCTGCGGGCGTTGCAAAGTTCCCTTACCGGAAAGGCCCACGGGGCGTGGAACCTGGTAGGTATGCGCAATATAGATACCGTGATGAAAAAGACCAGTCCAAAATGGTGGTACAATTATAAACTGAGAAAAACACAAAAGCTCGCGGCCGAAGAATTGAGGAAATATTATTAATTCTTCCCATAAAAATTCTTTTATCAAAAAATTCGTGTTACTTTAGTAGGCCATTCTCTGAATTCATTTTTCCTATATCTAAGACCGAATACGCCACCCCTTGATCTGTCATAAGGTTTTAAGAAATCCATTTTAGAACTCCTATCCTCCAACATTAAAATTATTAACTCAATATAAAGCCATTTATAGCTTTTTTCTTGTGGTTTCAGAGGTAAGCAAGGCCGGTGATTTTTATCACTGGCCATTTTATTTGTAAGAATGCGGGGCTTTGTTCCGGAAGGTTATACCCAAATATGAGAAAGTGCGATCCAAAATGAGGGACGACTACTGTCTTTGTTGATTTGCCACTATTCCAATGCGCGGTTCATGAATTTTACGAACGGCATTAGCGCCTTGAAGGTTTGGGCTACTTCTTTAGCAAGACCTGTATTAGTTAGAGCGGAATCAGGGATATTCTTTAGTGCAATAAAGCTTTTTAACTTTAAAAAATCAGCAGCCGGATTTTCTTTTTCATAGCCTTTTGGAATATTTACCAGCATTTGGTTTTTATCCATTTCAACTTTTTGATAAGCTTTTTTGAAAGTGGGCGTTTCGATGATCTTCTTAAATTCCGGAAAGCAATAATCTATCTCCTGGCGGATCTTTTTTAGATGATCTGGCTCCGGCATCCAAAGTCCTCCCCCGGCGAAACTTTTCCCGCCGGGTTGCAGGTGAAAGTAGTATCCTGCAAAGGGAGATTTTTTTCCGCCCTTGTTTAGGGAGGTTCCCATATTAATTTTATAAGGTGTTTTGTCTTTAGAAAAGCGAATGTCCCTGTTTATCCTAAACGTACAATTTTTTATTTCAAGTAACTTTATGTCGTCATCAAATGCTGCGGTAAACTTTATTAGTTCGCCAACAAAATTTTCAAAGTCCGATTTTGCGGAAAGGTATTTTTTTCTATTCTCATCAAACCAGGGCTTATTGTTATTTCGCTTTAGGTTTTTTAAGAAAGTAATACTATTTGCTTGAAGCATGAAAAGCCATGTATTTATGATTGATGACTAGCGGGAGTATCTTACACGTTTGACCAGTTTTCTCCACTTTTTATTCTATAAATGGTCATTTCACTTACATCATATTTTTCAGCGATTTGCTTGTAGGTAAGTTTTCTTTTTGGATTTTGTATCATTGTTTTAATTGACTGAACCTGTTTCGCATTAAGCTTTAGTCCCTTCGTTCTTGAATGTTGAACTTCTTTGTAAGCAATTTTATGCGGGCTTTTTTGTTGATGCGTACTAACCTCTTTCTGGTCAGACCATTTGAGATTTTTAGCGTTATTATCAGTTTTTACATGGTTGAGGTGTATTACAAATTTCTGTTTTGGTAAGCCTTTTTTATTGAAAAGTTTTGCCACTTCCCGATGAAAATAGATCGTACCGTTTGTGCCGTTTATATGGAGATTGAGTGTTTTATATCCCGAGGTGAGGGAGCCCTGGAGTAGTTTGCCGTCTTTTAATATATCTTCAGTATAGCTAGCCATCCTGCCGTGTGATGAAATTGCATATTTTTTTCGTAATTGCTTCCATCCGCTAAATTGAAGCTGTTCCCATAGCTCACCATTATTTTTTTTTATCATAATTAAATGTTTGAATTAAAGTTACAAACTAACTGTGTATCAATTTCAAAAAATCATCCTCGTTAATAATATTAATAGTTTTAATCTTTTTGGCTTTTTCAAGTTTGCTTCCGGCTGACTCTCCCGCGATTAAATAGTGCAGGTTGTTACTAACAGACGAAAGAATCTTACCTCCATTTTCTTCCGCCATTTTTTCAGCGTCGCTTCTTTTTAAAGTAGGCAATGTACCCGTAAATAAAAAAGTTTTCCCTGTCAGTGATCCTGAAATTTCTTCTCTCTTTTCTCCTTTCGTGTTTACTCCGAGCGCTTCAAGTTCATGCAGGATGCTAATGTTGTCGGCATTTTGGAAAAATTCGTGAATACTTTCACTCACTTTTGTCCCTATGTCTTGTAAACTTTGCAGCTCGTCGATACTGAAGCGATCAAGGTCAAAAATATTATCAATGCTCTTGCCTAATACCTTCGCAGTTGTTTCACCAACATATCTTATTCCGAGCCCGAAAATGAGCCGGTTGACGGGTTGTTTTTTCGCAGCTTCAATGGCTTTTTCCAGGTTCAATATTGACTTTTCGCCGAACCCCTCCAGGCCTTGTATTTTATCAAAATTTAGTTTAAAAACTCCAGGAATATTTTTAAGTAGTCCTAATGCATACAACTTCTTTACATTGGCTTCCCCAAAGCTTCTAATATCCATGGCGTCTTTACTTACAAAATGGATGATCTTTTCTACAACCTGGGCCCCGCAGTTAATATTTACACATCTCCAAATTGCCTCGCCTTCCGGCTTTACGAGCAGATCTTTGCATACGGGGCAGTGGGTAGGGAAGATGATTTCTATTTCTTTACCGGTGCGGAGTTCGGGAAGGGATTTTACAATGTAAGGAATTACATCCCCGGCGCGCTCCACCAAAACTGTATCGTCAATTTTTAAATCCTTTTCTGCAATAACATCAGCATTAAATAGAGAGACAGATGATACGGTGACTCCGCCTATCTGGACCGGTTCTATCTTAGCGACCGGAGTTACTGACCCGGTTCGGCCGACCTGGAATTCTACCTTAAGTAATTTAGAAGTGGCCTGGCGGGCTTTGAACTTAAAAGCAATAGCCCACCGCGGATGATGCGTGGTCGTGCCTGTTTGCTGTTGCAGGTCTATGTTGTTTACCTTTATTACCATTCCATCTATCTCAAAGGGAAGATCATCCCTTTTTTTCTCGAAGTCCGTGCAAAAAGAGATGATCTTTTCTATTGATGAAAAAACTTTTTCTTCGTTTGCGGGAGTTTTAAATCCGAGCGAAGAAAGCAGCTCAAGAATACCGGAATGTGTATCTAATTGTTCTGAGTGCTTTTGAGCTGCCTGTTGAGCTAATTCCGTAAAGCTTGCGTGATAGAATATGGCTTCCAGTTTTCTTTTTCTCACTGCAGCGGGATCTTTCATTCGAAGTGACCCCGCGGCCGCGTTTCTTGGATTTGCCAGCGGTGACAAACCCTCTTCAGTTAATGCAAGGTTGTATTTGCGAAAATTTTCTTTTGTCATTAATACCTCACCCCTAATTTCAATTTTGCGAATTCCATACCGGGAAAATTTTGCAGATAGAGGTATTGAGCCGATCTGTTTGATATTAGTGGTGATATCATCACCGGCTACACCATCCCCCCTTGTAGCTCCCCTTACGAGCATATCATTTTCATAGATTAAGGAAATACTGGCCCCATCAAATTTTGGCTCCGCACAGTATTCAACTATATCTTCATTCACAAACCCTTTTACCCTTTTATCCCAGTCCAAGAGGTCCTGGGCATCATAACTGTTTTCCAGGCTTAACATGGGTACCTGGTGCGGTACAGTTACAAAATCTGTGTTAAGACTATTACCTACCCGTTGGGTTGGACTATCTGGAGTAATAAATTCCGGATGATGTTTTTCTTCATCCACCAGCGCTTTATAAAGCTTATCATACTCAGCATCAGAAATCAACGGGTCATTAAGAATATAATACCTGTATTCATGAAAACGGATAATGTCTTTCAATTCATCTATTGAGGCCGGAGTTTTGAGCAATTTAGAAGTTAAAGACTGAAGGTCATTAACCTGCTGTGAAGTATACATAATTCAGGTTTGCGGTAAATTTAAATTACCGGATTAGATTTTGTTTTTGCAATTTCTGAATGACTCGAAATGATAGACTAATTTTCAAACAAAAATGATAAGACCATTATTTGTCAGACAGAATTTAACCTATTACAGTAGCCGAATTTCCCATCGTTTTATAAAGTTCTTATAAAAATTGAAAAGAAAAACCATCAAAAGATTATTTTAAGCAACAAGGATTAGGAAGTTATATAGAAAATAATGATTATATTTTTAACAAGATTTTCTCATACAAATTCCTACTGAAAAGATGAACTTGGATATCAAATATAATTTTGAAAAAATATGAACTGCTTTTAGTTATTCATTTTTACCTATTTGCTTAATTGATATAGTTATGATACAAAAGACATTTGAGGTTTCGGAAAAACAGATTAAGACTTTACAGAAAATACAATTGGAAATTGAGAACAGCAATAGGCTGGCCCTGTCAGTTGATTGTGTCATATTTGGTTTCGATGAAAATAAATTAAAAGTCCTGCTGATTCGTTCGGATATCAGGGACTTTGAATACAAATGGTCTTTACTTGGTGATTTGGTAAAACCCGATGAGGATCTGCAAGCAGCGGCTTATCGTATTTTGAAAAAGCGAACGGGATTGAGTGATCTTTACCTCGAACAGGTACATACTTTTGGTGAACTGGCAAGGCATCCTGCGGGTCGTGTGGTAACCGTAGCCTATTGTTCTCTCATTAACATCCAGCATCACCGGTTAAAAACATTAGATAACGAACTTCATTGGCATGAGGTAGAAAATGTGACAAACCTGGTCTTTGATCATCAGAAAATTTTTGAATCTTGCCATAGCTGGCTTCAGAAAAGAGTACAGGAGCACCCTCTCGGATTAAGCCTGTTACCAAATAAATTTTCGTTGCGGGAACTACAGAATCTTTATGAATCCATTTTGAATATAAAACTTGACCGGAGAAATTTTAGAAAAAAATTCTTTGCAATGGATTTCCTGGTTGACATTGGCGAGGTAGAACAAAATGTTCCGCACAGGCCGGGTATGCTTTATAAGTTCAATTACGAAAA
>JBDSPQ010000490.1:0-5125 GCA_039930305.1 Ginsengibacter sp.
AAAATCATTAATGGATTTTGTAAATGACGAAATGGAGAAAATTCATCAATAACCTGTTTACCATCCGCAAAACAAGGGTCTTTTTTTCAAAAGCTGCGACACTAAGCGTTTAGCTAGAATGCCTGGAAAATTATACATATACCGGGCTATGTTTTTACAAGGTACACTCCTCAGTTAATAATTTAGTTTCTTTGTCCAAAGATTTAAGAGTATGTGGAAACGCCTTGCGTTGTTTGTTTTGAGACAAAAGATTGTGTTATTGGTTCTCTTGTTTGGCGTTACGGCCCTTATGGGGTTTTTTGCAAGCAAGGTGAAACTGAGCTATGAATTTTCTAAAGCTATACCCATTGACAATCCGAAATACAAGGATTATCTTTCTTTCAAAGAGAAATTTGGTGACGATGGCAATTTGCTCGTCCTTGGTGTACAGACAGACAGTTTCTTTACTCTAAAAAATTTTAAGGCTTTCCAGGAGCTCAATTTGGACTTAAAGAAAATAACCTATGTAGAAGATGTGCTCAGTGTGGTGAATGCTGTGGATTTGATAAAAGATACTGCCACCCAAAAGTTAAAGGCCCAACCCGTTTTTTCGGCAGGTGTAGGAGATATAAATCAACTTGACAGCAGCCGGGATGTATTTTACGGACTCCCGTTTTACAGGACGCTCTTGTATAATCCATCCACTCATGCCTATCTTTTGGCAGTCCGAATAAATAAAGAAATTTTGAGTTCGCCAGGGCGTACCCACGTCATTAATGATATTCTAAGGACAGCTGATGCTTATACCGCAAAAACTAATATTTCAACACACATAAGTGGCTTACCGCTGATACGGACACAACTCGCTGACAGGATTGCCAAAGAGATGAAGTGGTTTATCATCGGGTCGTTGGTGCTTTCTGCAGTCATCCTGTTACTTATGTTCCAGTCTGTAAGTACTGTAATTTTGTCGTTGATGGTGGTCCTTATCGGCGTGGTTTGGAGCGTTGGCTTCATTTATCTTTTCGGATACAAAATTACCCTGCTTACCGCCCTTATCCCTCCTTTAGTAATAGTGATTGGCATTCCAAATTGTATCTATTTTCTAAATAAATACCATACTACTTTCAGGCTAACCGGCGATAAAACACAGTCCCTTATCAATATGGTGAGCAAAATGGGTGTAGTCACCTTATTTTGCAACTTAACTGCTGCAATAGGCTTTGCTGTATTTGCTCTAACAAAAAGTGCCATTCTAAAAGAATTTGGCGAAGTGGCCGGCCTGAGCATCATGCTGATTTTTGTCATCTCTTTTATCTTGCTCCCATCAGCGCTTAGCTTCCTGCCTGTACCGACAAAAAGGGAATTACGATATCTTGATATCCGCTTTTTTACCCGCATGCTTTTGAGAATTGAAGGCTGGGTATTGAATCATAAAATAATCGTGTATTCAAGTACGGTAGTTGTATTAGTGTTTTCAATTCTCGGCTTTTTCAGGTTAAAAACAGAGGGATTTATTGTGGACGATCTGCCTAAAACTGATAAAATTTATACCGACCTCAAATTTTTTGAAAATAATTTCAACGGGGTTATGCCTCTTGAAATTATCATAGACACCAGGAAGCGGTACGGATTGGCAGGGTCCCGCATCTTACCCGTATTAACTAAGATGGATTCACTTTCGATGTATATTACTTCGCAGAAAGAAATGTCGCGGCCACTATCAGTAGCGGAAGGAATCAAATTCGTAAAGCAGGGTTTTTATGAAGGCGATTCATCAAACTATGCTCTGCCTAACTCTTTTGACGCGGCTTTTGTAGGTGAATATTTAAGGCCTTCGCAGGATAATGGTGGAAAAAATAATTTGGCAAAAATGCTTACGACTTTCATAGACACTTCCAGGCAAAGTACGCGAATGAGTGTTACTATGGCAGATGTCGGGACAAAAAAATTACCGGGTATCCTGCAGGGAATCAGGACCCGGGCTGACCAGCTATTCGACACGTCTAAATATACAGTGACGCTAACCGGATCTACCATGACGTTTCTCGAGGGCAGTATATTTATCGTTAACGGGCTTCGCGAAAGTATCCTCTGGGCTTTTTTATTCATTGCTTTATGTATGCTGTATCTTTTCCGGTCGGTTAGAATCCTGGTGTGCTCTCTTATTCCCAACATTATCCCCCTTATAGTAACAGCAGGTATTATGGGATGGTCAGGTGTAAGGCTGAAGCCCTCAACAGTTTTGATATTCAGCGTGGCACTTGGGATAGCCATAGATGTTACTATACGCTTTCTCGTAAATTATAAACAGGAGTTACCCCGCAATAATTTTGACGTTCAAATAACGGTGTCTGAAACGATAAAACATACCGGACTTAGCATCGTATATACCTCATTAGTGCTGATAGCAGGTTTTATTATATTTTGTTTTAGCGGCTTTGGTGGTACCCAGTCTTTAGGATGGCTCACATCCATAACACTCCTCACAGCAACAGTTACGAATTTAGTTTTGCTACCGGTCCTTTTGTTAGACCTCAACACTGGCAAGCATCGCGAAAAGAAACATTCGTAAAATTTAGCCTGCCGGAAATACTCAAGAAATAGCTGTAGAAATTATTCCTCATTTCAAGGCTTTATGGTGGTAATTAAATGCCAAAATGCGCACTGGCATTGAATTTAAAATAGGGCACAAACTTTTCATTAAATCTTGTGCACCCAATCTTAAAATCATGAGACCAATTTGGATAGGAGCAATAGGCTTTGGACTGGTAAATATTCCTGTGAAGTTGTACAGTGCATCCCAGTCCAGCAATATAAGCCTGGATATGCTTGATAAAAAGGACCATTCCAAAATCAAGTATATGCGGATAAATGAGAAATCCGGAAAAGAAGTTGCCTGGGGAAATATTGTAAAAGGCTATAAACTTGACAGCGAATATGTGATTCTGGACGATAAGGATTTTGAAGCAGCAAGTGCAAAAAAAACAAAAACTATTGAGATTTCCGATTTTGTAAAGGAGGAAGAGATCAGCAGCTTGTATTACGAGACACCATATTATCTCGAACCAGATAAATCAGGCACGAGGCCTTATGAATTGCTACGGCAAGCCTTGCTGAAAACAAAAAAGGTGGGTGTTGCAAATTTCGTTATGCGTAGTAAGGAAAGCCTGGCCATCCTGCGGCCGGACAAAGATGTGATAGTATTAAACAGGATACGATTTGAAGAAGAAATCCGTGAAACTGATGAGCTCGTTTTGCCTAAAAATACAGATGTAAAGCCTGCCGAATTAAAAATGGCTATTTCATTAATTGATCAGCTTACCGGAAAGTTTGATATTTCTAAATATAAAGATACCTACAATGCGGAGCTTTTAAAACTGATAAAAGCGAAAGCAAGTGGTAAAAAAATTAAGGCGCCTCAAATGAAAGTAGTCCATAGTAAATCAAAAGATCTGATGGAACAATTGAAGGCAAGCCTTGAAGTAAAAACCAAAAAAGCATCCTGATGGCTCTTACCCAGTATAACAAAAAGAGAAACTTTAAGGAAACCTCCGAACCGTCGGGGGTGGTAAAAAAATCTGGATCAAAACTGGCGTTTGTTATACAGCGTCATAAGGCTTCCCGGCTTCATTACGATTTCAGGCTGGAAATGAACGGCGTCCTTAAAAGCTGGGCGGTACCAAAGGGTCCTTCTTTAAACCCACATGATAAGCGCCTTGCAATGATGGTAGAAGACCATCCCTACGGGTACAAAGACTTTAGAGGCATTATCCCCGAAGGAAATTACGGAGCCGGCATCGTAGAGATTTGGGATAAGGGTACATACACAGATATTGACAATTCCGGCGAAACTGCGGAGAAAAATTTATTAAAAGGACTTAAAGGAGGTAATTTAAAAATTATTCTTTCCGGTAAAAAATTAAAGGGTGAATTCGCATTAGTAAAACTAAAAGGGAAGGAAGACAATAGCTGGCTGCTTATAAAGCATAATGACAAATATGCCGTATCAGGGGAGTATAACAGCGAAGAAGATACTCCCGAAAACTCTCCTATAAACAAGTGGTTAGAAGAAAATAAAAAAACCGTTAAAAAAAAAAAGTACATAAGCACCTCTATTAAAAATGGGAAAAAACTCGGCGAGTTTATACAACCAATGCTCGCAAACGAGACAGCAAAACCCTTTGACGATAAAGATTGGCTTTATGAAATAAAATGGGACGGGTACAGGGCAATTGCAGAAATGAATGACGGAGATGTGACGCTTTACTCCCGCAATGGAATCACCTTCGAATTCACTTATCCGATAATAGTTGACCAGCTTAGAAATATTCAGCATGATGCAGTAATCGATGGAGAAATTGTCATTCTGGATGAGGATGGCAAGCCAAATTTTCAACTCTTACAGCATTATTCCGAAAATGCCGACAAGCCCATACAGTACTGCGTTTTCGATCTCTTAAGACTCAATGGCCATGATACAACAAACCTGACTTTGCTCGAAAGGAAAGAACTACTGCAAAAAATTATTCCAAAAGATACCCTTATAAAATATTCTGATCATGTACTGGAAAAGGGCACCTCATTTTTCCAGGTATCAACAGAGCAAAAACTGGAAGGAATAATGGCAAAGAAAACCAGCTCAAAATATTTTCCCGGACGCCGAACTACAGAATGGTTGAAAATAAAAAATCACAGGACGCAGGAAGCTATCATTGCCGGCTATACACAACCAGGTGGATCCCGAAAATTTTTTGGGGCATTAATTCTTGGTATATATGATAATAAAAGGCTTGTATATATCGGCCACACCGGTACGGGATTCAACCAAAAATTGCTGAAAGAAATGTATGAAAAACTACAGCCATTAGTGCAGGAAGAATCTCCTTTCGCTGAAAAAGTAAAAACTAATATGCCGGTTACCTGGGTAAAACCCGAATTGGTATGTGAAGTCAAATTTGCAGAAAAAACAAATGATGGCATGTTGCGTCACCCGGTTTTTCTCGATTTGAGATCTGATAAAAATAAAAAAGACATTTCTATGGCAAATACAAAAGAAGTAGCCGCTCCGAAAGAACACGCAACCGCCCCAAAAAAAACGGCTAAAAAAAAGGTCGCTGGTAAGCAACAGTCCGAAAATGATGCA
>JBDSPQ010000491.1:0-5085 GCA_039930305.1 Ginsengibacter sp.
GGTTTAAAAAATGAGGTGATAGGTATTACAAAATTTTGTGTACATCCATTAGAATGGCGACTTTCAAAATCAATTATCGGAGGCACAAAAAATATAAATTTAAAAAAGATAAATTCCCTGAAGCCGGATTTGGTAATTGCAAATAAGGAAGAAAATGTGAAAGAGGACATATTAAATCTATCTGAAGATTGCAATGTATTGCTTACGGATATTAATGATCTTGAGGGTGCGTTAGAAACTATTAAAGTAATAGGGAGGTTCACTGGCAAAGCAGCAAAATCTTGCACGATTGCTGAAGAAATAGAAAAGAGTTTTGAAAAATTAGCAAAGAGTAAATCCGGAAAGAAAATTGAAGCCGCCTACTTTATTTGGCAAAAGCCCTATATGGCAGCTGGCGGCGATACTTTTATAGATGCTATGATGGAATGTTGCGGACTGAACAATGTTTTCAAGTCTATGAAGCGATACCCGGAAGTTAGTTTAACGGATGTTGCAAGATCAGGCTGTAAATTTCTTCTACTTTCGTCCGAACCTTTTCCTTTCAAAGACAAACATCTTCTGGAAATACAAAACCGGTTACCCGGTGTAAAAGTTGTCCTCGTCGATGGTGAGATGTTTAGCTGGTATGGCAGTAGGTTGTTAAAAGCCGCTCCATATCTATTTCATCTAAGGTCAGTTTTAGTAACATCGGCTAGTGGTTTCTTTCTTTTAGGCTATAAGATGTTTCTCTCTTAAGGCGCTTTTTATTAGCTATTGTCTTTTTATCAATTTCGTGTAGGTTTGCATACAATCAAAAAATTAACAATCAATGGCATCCAAAACAATCACTGACTTGCTGGGCGACAAAGCAGAAAGCTTATTTAACCACAAATGCAAAATCGATAAATCTACACTGACAATTCCCTCACCCAATTACCTTGATGATATTTTTGTAAATAGTAATAGAAACAACCGGGTTGTATCAAGTATGCAGACATTGTTAGGCAGTGGTCGTCTGGGTAATACCGGTTATTGCTCTATTTTCCCTGTTGATCAGGGAATAGAACATAGTGCTGGCGCATCATTTGCACCCAACCCTATATATTTTGATCCGGAAAATATCGTAAAGCTGGCTATCGAAAGTGGCTGTAATGGTGTCGCTTCCACTTTTGGTGTATTGGGAATTGTGAGCCGGAAATTTGCACATAAGATACCCTTCATTGTAAAGATTAACCACAATGAATTATTAAGTTATCCGAATAAATTCGACCAGACAATGTTCGGAACGGTTAGAAGCGCATACAATATGGGTGCTGTGGGCATCGGAGCTACCATCTACTGGGGCAGTGATGAAAGTACCCGCCAGTTGCAGGAAGTAAGCCAGGCTTTCGAATTGGCTCATGAATTAGGTATGTGTACGATTCTATGGTGTTACACACGTAACAATGCCTTCAAAGTAGATGGAGTAGATTATCATACATCCGCAGATTTAACCGGGCAGGCCAACCACCTGGGTGTTACAATTCAGGCTGATATCATCAAGCAGAAGATGGCTACGAATAATGGCGGATACAATGCTGTAAAACATGGTAAAACATCCAAATTGGTTTATAGCGAGTTGTCATCAGACCATCCCATTGACCTTTGCCGCTACCAGGTATTAAATTGCTATAGCGGACGAATTGGCCTTATCAACAGTGGTGGTGAAAGTAAAGGCGAATCAGATTTACAAGAAGCCGTTACGACTGCGGTAGTGAATAAAAGAGCCGGTGGAATGGGATTAATTTTAGGAAGGAAGGCATTTCAAAAACCGTTTAAAGAAGGCGTGGCTCTTTTGAACGCTACTCAGGATGTGTATCTCGATAAGGATATTACAATCGCATAAAATTTCGTAGAAATATGAGAACCCATGTCGGTATTACAGGCATGGTTTTATTTTAGGTTTTAGAAAAAAAATTTATATTTAATTTTTCAAATCCTGCTGGATTTTTTACTTCATCATTGCGGAAGTTATGAAACAAGAAGAAGACTTTTATGCTAACCTGGCCGGCGATGAAGGTGATACAGAAGAAACCAAAAGAAGCTGGTTCAGAAGAATCAAAAAAGGAATCACTACCTCTACAAAGGATAAAAAGGAAGCTCCTGATGGCCTATGGACAAAATGCCCGTCCTGCCGTTATACATGTACTGTAACAGAACTCAGAGAAAATTTATTTGTATGCCCCAAGTGTGGATACCACCATCGTATTGGGAGTGCCGAATATTTCGAAATTCTCTTTGACAACGAGGAGTATGAAGAGTTATTCGGAAATATCAAATCAAAAGATTACCTGGGATTTGTTGATCTGAAACCATATGCACAACGGCTGAAAGAAACCTATGCAAAATCTCCCATTCATGATTCCATAACAGTTGCCCATGGCAAAGTGGAAGGCATGGATATAGTTATTGCGTGTATGGACTTTGAATTTATCGGTGGAAGCCTCGGCAGCGTAATGGGCGAAAAGATTTCCCGCGCTTGTGATTATTGCCTTGAGCACAAGGCCCCTTTTATGATTATTAATAAGAGTGGTGGGGCCCGCATGATGGAAAGTGCGTTTTCACTCATGCAACTTGCGAAAACATCCGGGAAATTATCAATGCTTTCCGATGCAAAAATTCCATATTTTTCACTCTGCACTGATCCCACATTTGGAGGCACAACTGCTTCCTTCGCCATGCTGGGCGATATTATAATGGGTGAACCTGGCGCGCTTATTGGGTTTGCCGGTCCGCGGGTGATCAAAGAAACTATTAAAAAAGATCTCCCGCCCGGTTTTCAACGAAGTGAATTTTTGTTAGAACATGGTTTCCTTGATTTCATTGTTCCCCGGAAAGAGCTCAAAGAAAGGCTTCAACAACTTTTAATATTGTTTCGGAATTAATTTGGCAGATTTTCCTGTTTTATTTAAAAGCAAACCCGCCCAGGCAATCAGCCCACTGAACTTGCTCTATTTCCAAAGAATTATGTGAATTTCATTTTCACCAGTTTAATTTAGCAGCCTGCTTGTCAAACTAAAGACAGAATTTTATTCAATATGGAATTAAGCAATCGTAAGGCATATTATGAATACAATATAGAATCGAAGTATATCACAGGCATGGTTTTGTCCGGAACCGAGATCAAATCTTTGCGAAGCGGGAAAGCCAGTTTTAACGACAGCTATTGTCTTTTTCAAAAAGGAGAGCTGTATGTAAAAAGCCTGCATATTTCCGAATACACTTTTGGCACTATTCACAACCATGAGCCATTGCAGGAGAGAAAATTACTGATGCATAAAAAGGAACTTCGTAAACTCGAAAATAAAATAAAAGAAAAAGGCTACTCCCTGATACCACTTAAAATCTTCATTGCAGAAAATGGTTTTGCAAAAATGGAGATTGGGCTGGGTCGCGGTAAAAAAATATATGACAAACGTGAAACAATTAAAGGCCGGGAAACCGATCGGGACATTAAGAGGAAGTTCGGGATTTAATGTTTCAGGAGCGGGAAAAGCTGATTCATTCTAACATTCACTCAGGCTTAGAGGAACATTGATGGCAAGGCCGCCGTCCGCAGTCTCTTTGTATTTTCCGCTCATATCCAATGCTGTATTCCACATAGTTTTTATCACATTGTCCAAACTCACCTTGGCATAGTCAGGAGCACTCTGTAGGGCAAGCTGGCAGGCGGTAATTGCCTTTATTGCGCCCATCGCATTTCGCTCAATACAGGGTATCTGCACCAGGCCTTTGATCGGATCGCAAGTCATTCCAAGGTGGTGTTCCATCGCTATTTCTGCTGCCATTAACGACTGGCGCTGTGTGCCGCCCAGAGCTTCAGTTAATGCCGCAGCAGCCATTGATGATGAAACTCCTATCTCGGCCTGGCAACCACCCATAGCTGCGGAAATAGTCGCCCCTTTTTTAAAAACGCATCCAACTTCGGAAGCAGTTAATAAAAACCGGATGATCTTCTCATCATTACTTCCATCACAAAAAATATAACTATATAAAAGTACGGCAGGAACTACACCTGCGGCGCCGTTCGTCGGTGCCGTAACCACCCTTCCAAAGGCGGCATTTTCTTCATTCACGGCCAGGGCAAAACAACTCACCCAATCCAGGATATATTTAAAATCATTTCCCCCGCTTTTTATGGCAGCTGTCCAGGAAATAATATCATCGTAGGTTTTGTGTTGGATGAGCTTTTTGTTTAAACTGGCTGCTCTTCGTTTTACATTTAATCCACCGGGAAGCACCCCGTCTGTATGGCATCCCCTGAAGATGCATTTTATCATTATATCCCAAATGTTCAGAAGGCCAGCGCGTGTATCCGCTTCATCTCTCCAGGTATTTTCATTTTCCATAACTACTTCGCTTATCCCAAGCCCTGTTTTCATACACCAATGCAGGAGATCATCGGCATCATTGATGGGAAATGGCAGAATGACTTCATTTAATCCACCCGTGAGACCACCTTCCCTCACCACAAAACCGCCACCGACAGAATAATATGTTTCTGCGATATGTTCTCCATTTTTTAAGACAGCCAGAAAAGTAAGGGCATTTGAATGAAAAGGAAGGGTTTCAGTTACCAGGAATTCGATGTCTTCATCAGGTTGAAAAGTAATCTCGTAATTTCCATTGAGCACCAGTTTCTTTGTTTCCCGGATTGCTGCAATTTTCGGGTCAATCATATTGACATCAAATGTTACAGGATCCTCGCCGCACAGTCCAAGTTGAACAGCGATGTCTGTGCCATGCCCCTTCCCTGTTTTTGCAAGAGAACCATATAATAAAACTTCCAATCCTAAGATCTCACTAAGTAAATTTTGATTTTGTAAAGAATCGAGGAAAAGATTAGCAGCCTTCCATGGGCCAAGGGTATGGCTGCTTGAAGGCCCGATGCCTATTTTGAACATGTCAAAAACAGAAATTGCTTCGTGGCTCAATGTTGAAGGTTGTAGAGTAAAGTTATACAATCACCGTGAACCTTAACGCTCTAAATAGTTGCCTTTATTGAATATCTACAATATGCACATTAAAAACTATGTATGATTTCGCAGGTATGACCACCACCGATCC
>JBDSPQ010000492.1:0-5164 GCA_039930305.1 Ginsengibacter sp.
GAGTTGATGCATCAATCAGCAGAGATTGGAATAGGCTCACTTGGAATCGTTTCTGTCATTTCTTTATTTATGGGTGCCGTAAGTGCTGTGCAGACTGCCTACCAGCTCACCAGCCCGCTGGTATCCAAAGAGACCATTGCACAAATCGTACGTGATACCGTCATCTTAGAGTTTGCTCCTACATTAGTTTGTATTGTACTGGCTGGCGTAGTAGGCAGTAAAATTGCAGGGGAGCTTGGGAATATGAGGGTTAGTGAGCAAATTGATGCATTGGAAATTATGGGCATTAATACCAAAGCTTACCTTATAATGCCGAAAATAATTGGTGCTCTCATTACTATCCCATTACTAGTTATTCTGGCGGCTGTATTAGGAATTTACGGAGGCAGATTGGCCGGATATCTTACAGGCATTCTTTCGGCTGATGCCTACGACAAAGGTTTATTAGAAAACTTCAATCAAAAAAATGTTTGGTTTGCGCTGATCAAGGGTTATACATTTGCTTTTATCATCAGCAGTGTCTCATCGTTTTACGGATATTATGTAAAAGGAGGAGCGTTAGAAATAGGGCGTGCAAGTACCAGCGCCGTCGTAGCAAGTTGCATTTTGATTTTGTTTGCCGATTTTATACTGGCATCAATCTTATTGTGATAAATAGAAACGGTATCGTTATGAACTATCTTAATTTTCCCATGTATGATCGAACTTAAGGACGTCCGGAAAGCTTTTGGAGACAAGCAAATTCTGAAAGGGATCGACGCGGTAATGGAAACGGGTAAGACCAATTTAATTATTGGTACGAGCGGAAGTGGCAAAACGGTTCTTCAAAAATGTATGGTGGGATTATTTGAGATTGACAGCGGTAGTATTTGCTTTGATGGAAAAGATCTTTCCACGATGGAGCAGGATGACCGCAAAGAGCTAAGGCAACAGATTGGGATGTTATTCCAGGGTTCCGCTCTTTTTGACAGCATGACCGTAGAACGTAATGTGAAGTTTCCACTTGACATGTTTACCAAATGGAATCATAAGAAAAAGATGGACCGGGTAAATGATGTATTGGAAAGAGTAAATTTAAAAGATGCTAATAAAAAATACCCTGCCGAGATCAGTGGCGGTATGATGAAAAGAGTTGGTATCGCGAGGTCCATCGTCTTGAATCCAAAGTATCTTTTTTGTGACGAGCCTAATTCCGGCCTCGATCCTCAGACGTCCCTTGTAATTGATCAACTTATTCGGGATATTACCAAAGAAAATAACATTACCACTATCATCAATACGCATGATATGAACAGTGTGATGGAAATTGGCGAAAACATTCTGTATTTGTATCATGGCGAAAAAGAATGGGAAGGAAATAATAAAGAAATTATTTTCAACAACAATAAGAAATTGAATCAATTCATTTTCGCTTCCGAATTTTTGCGAGATGCAAAGGACATGCGCATGCTTGAGGAAAAAGGTATTGTGGACAATGATAGAAATATGGACGACATCATGCGCGACGGAGGCGCCAATCTCGTGATGGGAGAAGGTGGCCCTTCAACTCCGGGAACTGATTAATTTTCCTTTAAAAAATTTACGGAAGCATTTTACCGTCTTTCATATGCAGTATTCTGTCACTGTTTTGTGCCAGTTCCTCGTTGTGCGTTACTACCAGAAAAGTTTGTTGAAATTCGTTCCGCAGTTCCCTAAAAAGGTTATGCAGCTCTTTAGCATTCGTTGAGTCCAGATTGCCCGTTGGCTCATCAGCCATTACTATGGAAGGGTCATTTATGAGGGCGCGTGCCACCGCTACCCGTTGTTGTTCACCGCCGGAGAGTTCCCCGGGCTTATGATGTGCCCGGTCTTTCAGATGCAACAATTCAAGAAGCGCGTAGGCCTTATCTTGCACCACTTTCGTTTTTTGCTTTGCAATCCAGCCTGGGATACAAATATTTTCGAGTGCACTAAATTCAGGCAGGAGGTGATGAAATTGAAAAACGAAACCAATGTGTTTGTTCCTGAAGGCAGCAAGTTTTTTTCTGTTCAACTTAAATACTGAAATCTCGTCGATTATAATTTCACCTTTGTCTGCCGCATCTAAAGTTCCCAGGATATGCAGTAAGGTGCTCTTTCCTGCACCTGAAGAGCCGGCAATGCTCACAATCTCGCCTTTTTGAATTTCAATGTCCACTCCTTTCAACACCGCGAGATTCCCATAATTTTTATAAATACCCGTTGCTTTTAGCATCTTTAAATGTAATGGTTAAATGCAAATGTGAAAAGATAAAACTAAAATCCTGCCGGGACCACCAGAGTTTTTAATCCCGAATGTCCTTTTACAAAAAAAGCTGCCCGTGATGGACAGCCTTTGTAATTTTTTTGGCTGGATGAAGATTATCTCATGAAATACATTTTGCCATAGCCCTTCGTAAAATATTTATCAGTTTCATCGAAGTTGTCTGTAAACCGCTCCAGTGATTTTCCATTGAGATTAGTAAGTACGCGGTACAGGTAAACGCCGTTGGCCACCTTTTGTCCGTACATATCCGTACCATCCCATTTAAATTCTGTGATATTTCTGCCTATATGCAACGGGCCTAATTCCTCTTTGGTAATTTCCCTGATAATCTTGCCGGTCACCGTTAAAATCTGGATCCTGATATTTTGGGGCACTACAGATCCTGTAACGGTGAAGACAAATGCGGTCGAGGTAGTGAATGGATTCGGATAATTCAGCATATTAGAAATCATTGGCTTGCTGATAACCCTGAAAGTAATGTTATAATCCAACTCTCCCGCCCGGTTGTTCGCCGCATCTTTGCCGGAAACTAGCAATTCGTATTCTTCATCATCACCTAATAGGGCCGGGGAAAAATCTATAGTGGCTGTATTCTCGCCAGCAGCCAGGTTTGCGGGTGTAAAGCGAAGCGTATCATTATCGAACCGGTAAGATTTTAATGAACCATCCGGGAACCGAATTTGAACCTTTATAAGGGAAGTATCATTTAAAGCAAGAAATTTACTTTCATCTGTGAGCTTTATGGTAATGTTGGGCCTTGACGATACAATGTCCCGGTTCAAAATATGAATTCCATCAAACGTTACGTCGAGCAATGGATTGAACTTATCACCGCCAACATAAAAGTTTTGGTAGATAAAATTATTGAAGTGGTATTGTTCCGGTTGATCATTGTCCGGGTTGAAATCTACCAGCAGAATGTTTGCTCCTGAATATGCCCGGGTATCCAGGTCATATTTGAGCATAATGGTATCCCCGCTTACTAAAGGCTTCTGTTTTGGAAACTGCAAAATATGGGTAACATTATTATTGTCAATTACAGCAATTTTTACTTTTATACTATCAAAGGCGGGCAGGCTGATATTTTTAAATGCGATGCCGAAATGAAGTGTTTCACCTTGTTGTAAAGTATCCTTTGTAAGGAAAAATAAAGAAGGCGTTAATGCACCTTCGGGAGCGGCATCATAATTTAATCGCCAGTATGATAGCTGGTAAGGAGTATACGTAATGCTATCTGCATTGCGCATCTTCAGCTGTATGTAAGGATATTTTGCTGCGCTTACGGAAGAAATATCAAAATCCTGATTGCTCTTGTCGACCGTGAAGAGTGTCGTCGAATTGCCCAATGTGTCTATGCCGATTATCTGAACTTTTGGGTTATCGTTTGAATTTGCTTCCAGGCTTGAACCGCGCCAGTGCATTTCTTTCCAGGAGATGGCAGGGCCGAATTTCGGAGAAGTAATATATCCAAGCGTATCTGGGGTAACGTGATTTTTTGAAAGTGTAATCGGGTCAGAAATTCCATTGGAGAAAACGAAATCGGCGCCAAAAGCGGCATTGTTTTTTTGATACATAAAAATAAAAGACCGTGGCCTGTTGAACGAATCTATCAAAACAAAGCCTTGCGATTTTAACCTATGGTATAATGAGTTATTGGCGCCAAATGATGCTGTATCAGCTTCCCAGTCCGAAGCATATGTGTTGGTTGAGGGAACGGTGCCAGAAACGTTTCTTACAACGACAATATAATTGTCAGGAACCAGGTCAAGAAATTTCATTGCACTGTCTCTTTTTACCTGGCTGAGAATATTAAATTGAAAGTTGGCCAGCCTGTTTACGCCGCAAATAGGATCGCTGCCGTACAAGCCTGATGGCCCCATTACATTACGCCACGGTTTGAGTGTTACCGGGTCCAACACATTGAAAATGATGGCCGAAATACCGCAAACGCTTTTTGTAAATTCAGAACCGTTTACACCCACGGTAAAATCAGAAGCATTTTTTGCCGCGTCTGGGTAGACGCCGTTCTTTGATTCAATAAAATTTGTAACTGATGCAAAATCCCACTTTCTTGAATCGTTGAGGTGAATATTTAACGTGTCACTATCGAGATGTTGATAGTAGTGCGATTGATTCGCGCCTAAAGAACTGTTAGCAAGGTAGAGAAACGATGCGTCATTCCAGCGATAGTCCTGGGGCAGGCCGGATGCGGGTATCAATGCTACTCTCCAGTAATAAACCGTACTATCTTTATAACTGAATGCCGGATCAAATTCGATAACGCCTCCGGGTGCATTTACTGTCCGGCTTACTTTCAGGGGAGAATTGAACAAAAGAGTTGTGTCAATCTCCATCGCATAATCTTTGGCGACGCTCAGCGGATTCGCTGTGGATGCATATAATTTTTGGTTGCCTACATTTATGATGGCATAATTATGCGGATACGTGGGCCGTGCTTCATCCTCATAAATAAAAATTTCCTTAACGATCGTGTTATTGCTTTCAGATATCTCTGCCACGTCATTATCAGAATCGATCGTGATGGTCAGTTTATTGAGGCCTTTATCTCTCGTGGAAATTATTGGAACGAGCAAATGTATCGAGTCTGCATATTTTATTCCCGCAACTCTGTTTTTTAAAATTGTTTCGGTGATGCCATTTGGATAAGTTCTTTTCACCTCAAAGGTTATAGAATCATCGATGGCTTTACCTATGTTAAATGCTTTTGCATCCAGGATGAAATTGTTTGCAGATACTGATAGAAACGGAGGATTAATTTTTGCCTGCTGATCTTCTATAATATAGTCAGGCTTCGGATGGGGATTTATTTTTAATGCGGGGTCACCATGCAAAGCAATTTCTTCCATGTGGGTTCTTGAA
>JBDSPQ010000493.1:0-21373 GCA_039930305.1 Ginsengibacter sp.
CGCAAAATAAAAGTGCTGCAGGAAGTCGGATTGGGTTACATTACTCTTGGACAAAGCGCAGTAACCCTAAGTGGCGGTGAAGCTCAGCGTGTGAAACTCTCAACCGAATTAGGTAAAAGAGATACGGGCAAAACTTTTTATATACTGGATGAGCCGACCACCGGTCTTCATTTCCAGGATATTCAGCACCTTGCAGATGTGCTAAACAAACTGGTAGACAGGGGAAATACAGTATTGGTGATAGAACATAATATGGATGTAATAAAAATTGCTGATCATATTATTGATCTCGGTCCGGAAGGGGGGCAAGGTGGTGGAAAAGTTTTATTCGAAGGAACTCCTGAGGACCTAGCCCAAAGTAAAGAAAGTTTTACGGCAGGTTTTTTAAAAGAAGAACTAAAAAATTCGACCTTGAAAAAAAAGAGTGAAGCATAATAAAAAAAATTAAAAAAGTGTGGTTCCGGGGTGAACGATCGCATAAACAAGCTTCGTTGCGGTATTAATTTTTATTATCTGCCCGCCTATATTCCAATGGAATATTTTATCTCAAAATCTTGCGGGACACCTCAGGTGACTTTTAGCTTTCCTGTCTTTCTCATTGTCATAAAGAGGTCCTAATCTCAGTCCGAATTTGAGAAATACGGTGAAATAGGAATCGTTCTGATTGGGATTTCCTCTTTGCACATCTGGTGAATTTCTTGTAAGTGATGGTAACACTATGCCGATAACTTTATCATGGATTTGCTTTGCAATGGCAGCATCTGCCGGTGATAAATATTTATCGAAATAAATAGGGTCAATATATTCTGTGCTAACGTCATCTACATAATCAGTAAATGTTTTTCTTAATAAAAATTCCAGGCTCACATTCACTCTGTCTGATATAAGATATTTGCCTCCAAACCCCATAGGGATGTTTATTTGGGTTAAATTATAATCCTTTCTATCCGGGTATTCCTCAAATCCCTGTCCTTCTGTATGAAGCGGCTTTAGCGAGTACCAGGTTTTCTTGCCATTTGCATCAGTCAGAGAACCTTTAGGATTAAATTTAAATACTCCTACACCCAGTATGCCATAAGGCCGCAGCCTCGGTTGATAGTCATCATGCGCGGAATTTAATAACATGAGAGGAAATATTTCTGCTGCCATGTATGCTTCCAGAATATTTGATTTGAAATCAAGGTTTCGCTGTTTCCGCCATAATTCATTCACTCCTTTAGTATCGATGATATTGTCCACTCCTTCTAATTTCCCCATCTCACCAGCCAGCCTTATACCAAGCCATTCGTTTGGATAAACTGTTAAAAAAGCCCCGGTCATAATTTTCGTCAAGGGAAGGTTGACATCTTTTATGAAGGTTTTTCCTTTACCATGATGACCTCCCAGGTCACCAAGGAAGAACGAGGGGCCAATATTTAACCCGACCTCAACCTTTGCTTTGTCATTTCCAAATGAAAGTGATTGAGCAAAGCATTCATCGATTGAAAATAAGCTGGCGGTAATGAATATTAGGGAGACATACCATGATGCAGGTAAAGATTTTTTCATATGGGCATCAGAATTTTGACTTCACTTTGGGAAAAGGATTTTTAGTATTCTGTTTTCACAGAAACACTTTACAAAAAACGCTTAGTGAGAGGTATTATTGCCTGTTGGAGATATCCTTACCATTTGAATATGCTCTATGCCGTCTTCGAGATAAACCGGGCCTGCACTTATGAAGTGGAAAGATTCGTAAAACTTTTGCAGATAAAGCTGGGCACTTATTATAATCTTGCAATTTCCAAATAGATCAGAGATAGTATTAATTGCATAAGCCACTAGTTGCTTGCCGATATTTCTTTTCCGGTGAGAATAGGCCGTGACTACTCGTCCGATTGAAGGGGCATTCTCATAGGAAATGCCCGGCGGAACAATGCGGCAATACGCTATTAGTTTGGCTTCCCACCAACCGGTAAGGTGATATGATTGAATATCTTTTTCGTCGCAATCCTGGTAAACGCAATTTTGTTCTACCACAAAAACCTCGTTTCTTAATTGCAATATAGAATAGAGTTGACTGTTAGTTAATTCATCAAAGCGCTTGCACTCCCACCGAATCATAAATAAAATTTAATAGCCATATTTTTCTTTCCATCTGGCTTTTAGAAATTTCCTGAGGTCTTCTTCTCTTGCGTTATTTCCCGGGTCATATAAAACAGTATTTTTTATTTCGTCGGGTAAAAATTCCATTGGCACAAAATTACTTTCATAACTGTGTGCATACTTATAATCTTTGCCATAGTCAAGTTTCTTCATTAGATCTGTTGGGGCATTTCGTATCGGCATGGGTACGGGCAAGTCCCCATACTGCTTCACCAGCGATTGTGCCTTGCCGATAGCTTCGTAGCTCGCATTACTTTTGGGTGAAGAGGCGAGATACGTGGCGCACTGGGAAAGAATGATCCTGGCCTCTGGATAGCCAATTAGGTTTACAGCCTGAAATGTATTGGTTGCCATAATAAGTGCAGTAGGATTAGCATTACCAATATCTTCGCTTGCGAGTATGACCATTCTTCTCGCGATAAATTTAACGTCCTCGCCACCTTCTATCATTCTTGCCAGCCAGTAAACCGCTGCGTTAGGATCGCTACCCCTTACTGATTTTATAAAAGCTGAAATAACATCATAGTGCTGCTCGCCTTTTTTATCATACAGGGCTACTTTTTGCTGGGCAGCATTCATTACAAGATCATTAGTAACGACAATGGCTTCCTTGTTTTTTGCATTTTTGGAGATACGCCGGGTCGTTACTAATTCCAGAAGGTTCAGCAACTTTCTCGCATCACCTCCGGAGAGATTTACCAGTGCTTCTGTCTCCTTTAAATTAATTTCCGTCTCTGAGAGAATCATGTCATTTTTTATCGCATAGTTTAAAAGTTCATTTAGCGATTCTTTTGATAAGGGTTTTAAAATATAGACCTGGCAGCGGCTTAAAAGTGCACTATTCACCTCGAAAGAAGGGTTTTCTGTTGTCGCTCCTATTAATGTAATAAACCCCTTTTCTACGGCTCCCAGCAAAGCATCCTGCTGCCCTTTGTTGAAACGATGTATTTCATCAATGAATAAAATAACATCATCTTGTTTTTTTGAAAGTTCGATAACTTCTCTCACTTCTTTTACCCCTGATGATATGGCGCTTAGCGTATAGAAAGGTGCATCTAATGTATGAGCGATAATATTAGCAATCGTGGTTTTACCAACGCCAGGTGGTCCCCATAAAATCATTGAAGGAATTTTTCTGAGATCAATAGCGTTTTGCAAAATACTTGCCTTGCCTGTAAGGTGGTCCTGTCCGATGAGCGAGAATAATGTTTTTGGTCGAAGTCTTTCTGCTAAGGGCGGTAAGGTCAAAGTATAATTTTAAGAGGGATCAAAGTTAAAATTTATTTTGCGATATAATTTATCATGTGGACATCGGAGCATGACCCGATCAGATAGTAATGTTAATTCTTCCACCCCCTCGCTAATACCACCAAGGCTAAGCTATTTTTTAAAGAAGGTAAAAGAAGGCAACAATCGATTTGAAGCAAAAAATTCTAACTATAGCAGCGGTAATATTTCATTAATACTAACGGGGGCCTGCTTGTCGTCTAATTCGATAACAACACAATAGCCGTTGGCACCGCCTCCCTGAAGCAAAGCATTTACCAGTTTTTGCTGGTCACTTTCAATCCGCTTTCCGTCCCATATTTCTCTCGTGCATAAGCATCCCATCGAGGGTGTCAGGGGATAGTACGTCTTATCATTATAGTATGCGGGATCAATAGTTGTACCATGGGCTATTATTTCGTTTCGGCCAGCCAGCCCGGCATAGTACGAATCATAAATCGGCTGATAGTTTCGTAACTCTGCTGGTACAAGGCGATCATAATATTGTAAACTCCAGATTGAATCAGTAATGGCACTGTCTGCCAGAAACTTTTTAACATCCAACTCAAAAGGCATTCCCATTTGTACGTTCACACTTGGGCCTATAAAATTACTCATAGAAACACCGAAGCCATACATAAGAAAAATTCCCTGCGGTGTATTTCCATTACGAATATAGCCCGGGAGATTTGTCATGCTTCTTGCGAGCTGAGGTATATGAAACAGTTGACCGCTGCTATCTTTTATAAAATTTCCCCATGGATCCCGTATAACTACCAAACCTGGAAAATCCCTGTTTTTCCGTTGAATGCTATACATTATTGTTTTTCCAGGTATAAAAGATCTGCTGAATAGTTTTTCCAAAATATTTTCGGGAGCCTTTTGAAATTTGTTTTTGAGCTCAGCCATCCTCAGATTCAGCATATATAAAACCGGGTCCAGGATTGACAACTCACTAAATTTTCCATTTACTAAGCTTGAAATGTGTTTAATCGTTTCGATGTTATTGCTGGCTATTAAATACTCAGCACACATGGCGAATAGCCTGGGATCTTCAATAGACTCGATGAAAATACCAACTTCACTTTTATAAACTCCGGGATAAACAGCATAAATCATTTCGATGAGCGAGCGCTGGAAAGTGACACTTCTGGTTGATAAATTTTTAAAAGCAAAGTCGATCTTGGACTGGGTCAAGGGAGTTTTGTAAACCAAAAACTCAATGCCACCAAATGCATCTTCCCAGTTTTCTTCTGTAGAATCAGTCAAAGGGAACGATAAATTATTAATAATGGTGTTGCTTATTATCCTCCCATGCATTTTGGCACGCGCTGCTTTTGTTGTATAAGACGTATATAATGGCGCATTGTATTGACCAATGCATACCTGGGATGTCGAAAAAATAAGAAGACTTAAGTAAAGCAAATTCGATTGCAAGTTTTTCATCAACATAATAATGCAAACATATTACTAAGATGGTATCCGTGAGGGGGCATTTTATCTATTTCCTTTTTGCTCACGTCAAAGCCTACCTGCACGAAATGAATTTTTTAAAAAAAAGGAATTGAAATCGCAAATCAAGTTTTTTTAAGAAAAAGATAAATTTGTTTTTGCCAAAAAATGAAAGAATCCATTAATTACTAACATGCCAAATACTTAACAAAGCTGCGTTTTGCAATGGGTAAAAGTGTTTCTTCCATTGGGTAGGCGAGAGACGTTTCTATATTATAAACTGCAGGATTTGGTAATTCTTTTCGATTTCTAATAAGTTCGGCCTTGATGTTTTCCACACAATTACTTACGGAACGCCGCCAATTTTGAATATAAGATGTGCGTAGGCCGCGATACTCTTCATAATGTTTTTCGTAGATGCTGAGCTGGTATTGATAAGCAACGGTAGTGTTGAATCGTCCATCATTGATAAGCAAATACCCTTCATTCACATCCAATGGAATTAATCCTACCGGTTCTATATTCAGTTTGGACTCTACAAATTCATAAATTTCTGTACCATCTTTTATAGTCGTCTTTATTTTTTGGGCCGAGAACCTGACAATTTCTTCAAGTTCATTCATGAGTTCATTGTCCTCGATAATTTTTTCATATTCAAGTTGCAATTTTTTTATGTTCACCTCTGTCAGTTGTTTGGGAAAATGCTCCTGTAAAAATCTTCGGTTTTCCCTGAACGCTACAATGTTATTATAGTGGAAGATAACATCAGCAAGTTGTGGGTAGAGCTTGTTTTGATTGAAGTAGGAATTTACGTGTTGGAGGTACGCAAGGAGAGTATATTTTTTGAGTTCAAAATCAATATAGCCCTCGGTAAACCAGGTTTCGGATAAGTATTTCATGTTTGATACTTTAGGCATTATGTAATGAATTTACGTTATTGACTTCAAATTATTTAAAAGGTTATTTAAGATTAATGTTTTTAACACCGGATTATTGTGTAAAGGTGAATAGGTAATTGATCGATTGATTTTTTTTAAAGGAACGTTGCACCCTTTGCACCATTATATAGTGGACATTATACGCTTATAACTATAAAATAAAAAATCCCTTTCAAATGAATGAAAGGGATTTCAAAATATTTTCTGAGATAACTTAATTAATAATCTTTGTTATATCCACCGCTGCTACTTCTGCCGCTGCCGTATCCACTACCGCCGCTTTTCTTGTAGCCGCCACCGCCACCGTATCCACCACCGCTACCGCTGCTTCTGCCGCCGCCGTATCCGCCGCCGCCGCTGCTTCGACCGCCGCCGCCGTATCCACCGCCGCCGCTCTTCTTATAGCCGCTACCTTCAGCACGAGGTTGAGATTCATTGACAATTAATTTCCGCCCCTGTACTTCGCTTTCATTCAAAGTGGCGATGGCAGTTTTAGCTGCTTCTTCATCTTCCATTTCTACAAAACCGAAGCCCTTACTACGGCCGGTGTTTTTTTCTTTTAAAATTTTTGCACTTGTAACAGAACCATACTGGCTGAATAAGTTACTTAAATCATCATCAGTCATAGACCAACTGAGATTACCTACATAAATGTTCATTGTAAAGACTTTTATTTAAATTTAATTTTAATTCCATTAATGAATTAGTAGCTACAATGAACTGAAGAAACCGGGAAAAAGAGACATCAGCCTAATAGAAAACAAACTAAACCCATTAATCAATAATAAAGATAGTTAATTCTTTCTAACAATATCAAACTAATAATTTTGAAGGGTACAAAGATATTTTGAACCATCGAACCAGCTTTTCCAGAATCAGGTTTTAAGTGATACCCAACATAAAAAAACCCGCAGGAAGCGGGTTTAAAATAATTTAAGAAAAGACTATTCTGCGACAACCTCGAAATCGATATTGATTTCTTGCCCCTTACCAAAGTCAATCTGGGCTTTATAACTTCCTAATTCTTTCACCTCGTCAATAATGTGAATGCGGCGCCTGTCTATCTCGTAACCTTTTTGTTCCCTTATGGCCCTTGCTATCTGAACAGAAGTAACACTACCAAATATTTTTCCACTGGTACCTGTCTTCGCCCCAATTTTAAGGGGAGATTCTTGCAAAACACTGATTACGCTGTTTATTTCTGCTAAAAGCTTTTCTTCTTTTTTGGCAAACTGCTTCTTTCTTTCTTCAAGTTGCTTCAGGTTAGAAGGATTGGCTTCTATTGCAAGCTTGGAAGGTATCAAATAGTTGCGGCCGTATCCGCTCTTTACATTAACTAATTCGTGAGCACCACCCAGATTATTTACATCCTGGATTAATATTACCTGCATAATTATAAGTTTAAAACCACACGTTGGTTACAGCACTTGCTGGTTTATTTTAATAAATCTGTTACATAGGGCAAAATCGCCATTTGACGAGCCTTTTTTACTGCATCACTTACTTTTCTCTGGTACTTTAATGAGTTACCTGTAATTCGGCGTGGCAGCAATTTACCTTGTTCGTTCAAAAATTTTTTCAAAAAATCAGCATCCTTATAATCTATATAACGAATGCCCAACTTTTTAAAACGACAGTATTTCTTTGGCCGCTTTTCAGCTTTTATCGCTGTTAAGTACTTTATTTCATTTGCTTTTGCCATTTTATACCTCCGCTTTTTCAGTTCCAGATTTTACACCACTTCTTTTTTTCGCATTGTACTCGACGGCGTATTTATCGAGTGCAGTATACATGTGACGAATAACAGATTCATCACGAAGAAGCTGTATTTTAAGCTTCTCATTGAAGTCGGATGGCGCTTCGTATTCTAAAACCCAGTACAAGCCTGTGGTTTTCTTCTGAATAGGATATGCCAGTGATTTTAGTCCCCATGCATTTTCATGCACTAATTTACCTTCATTCTCTGTAAGGAATGTGGCGTACTTTTTCTGGGCAGCTTTATATTCTTCCTCAGAAAGTACCGGGGTAAAAATCACCATCAATTCGTAATTCTGCATTTACCTTGTTTTGTTTAATGCTGTAATCAAACAGCCGGTTATTAAAAATTTTAATTTGGGGTGCAAAATTAAGGGATTTTCGTATATCAAAAAATAATAAAGACGATTCTTAGTTATTAATCATCCTTGCTTTCTAATTGTTAATTATTAATTAATGAGATAATGTTGCCAAACAGCTATTCACAAAAAGGCGCCCTAATACATCTCTCAATAAAAAAACCTGTTACATGTCTGTAACAGGTTTATATAAAAACACTGACTAATCCTATTTTTCAAGTGCCTTAATCCCTCTTGATAATTTACTTTTTAAGTTTGCGGCCTTATTTTTATGAATAATTCCCCTTTTGGCTAACTTATCAATCATGGAAGAGATACCCGGTAATTTTTCGTTTGCAGCTTCCTTTGTATCCAGGATCTTAAGATCACGAATCGCGTTCCGTGTAGTCTTCCCGTGATACCTGTTCCGCTCGTTACGTTTGCGACTCTGCCTTACGTCTTTCTTGGTTGCTGAATGATTTGCCATAAATAAATTTTTGGGCTGCGAAGATAGTATTTAAATCTAAAAAAAATGCCAGGCTGTAAATTAAATTCTCTTTCTTTTGCGTTCATTCAACTTAATAACGGGCAAATAGTCCCTGTGGGACAGAGGTTCTGATAAAAAACTTCCGATATTTGCTGACCTAAATAATGCCACAATATCATGAAAGAGTTTTCCTACATCTCGAATTCGCATCCCGGTTATATAGAAAATATATACAATGACTTTCTTCAAGATCCTGAAAGTATTGACCAGGAAATGCGCAAATTTTTTGAGGGATTCGATTATGCAGTGTCTTCAGCCAATGGAAAATCAAATGGTGTGTCAACCGAAACTTCTCCATTAACAGGGAAAGACATCGGCTCTCTGGATAAGGAATTTGCCGTTTACAAATTAATCGCGGCCTATCGTAAAAAGGGCCATTTGATGGCCAAGACTAATCCTATCAGGGAAAGAAAAGACAGGAATGCCAACCTTGCACTTACGTTTTTTGGCCTTGATGATAATGATTTAAATCACGAGTTTTATGCCGGAAAATTTGCCGGACTGGGTAACGCCAAGCTTTCTGATATAATTAAACATTTAAAAAAATCTTATACAGCATCCGTAGGGGTAGAGTTTGGCACCTTAAATGATACCAGGAAAATCGATTGGCTAATTGATGCGTTCGAAAATAAAATTCATAACCCCATTCCTCTGGAGCAGAAGAAATGTATCCTTCAAAAATTAAATGAAGGTGTCATGTTTGAAAAATTTCTCCATACAAAATATGTTGGTCAGAAGCGATTTTCATTGGAAGGAGGCGAGAGTACTATCGCTGCATTAGATGCCATCATCAGCACCGCTTCCGAAAATGGTGTACAGGAAGTAGTAATAGGAATGGCTCACAGGGGAAGGTTAAACATTTTAGCAAATATTTTAGGAAAAACATATGAACAAATATTTACTGAGTTTGAAGGCAGTGCGGTACCTGATACTACCATGGGTAGTGGCGATGTAAAGTACCACATGGGCTTCAGCAGTGAAATAGAAACTTCGGCAGGTAAAAAAGTATACTTAAAATTAGCTCCCAATCCTTCTCACCTTGAGGCGGTTGACCCCGTCGTGATAGGTTTTGCCAGAAGTAAGGCTGATGTAATTTATGAAAGTGACTATGATAAAATACTGCCTATTCTAATACACGGCGATTCTTCGCTTGCCGGCCAGGGTCTTGTATACGAGGTGGTACAAATGAGTGGTCTTAAAGGTTATTATACGGGAGGTACTTTACACTTCGTTATCAACAACCAAATTGGGTTTACAACAGATTTTGACGATGCCCGTACATCCGACTACTGTACCTCAGTTGCTTCAATGATCGAAGCTCCCGTATTTCACGTAAATGGAGATGATGTGGAAGCGGTTGTAAAAGTTTCACAGATCGCGATGCTTTATCGCCAGGAATTCAACAGCGATGTTTTCGTAGACATGGTTTGCTATCGTCGTCACGGACACAATGAGGGTGACGATCCGAAATTTACGCAGCCTGGCCTTTATGCCCTGATCGAAAAGCAGCCCAATCCCAGGGAAGTGTATATCAAATGGCTCATGCTGCATGGTGAGGAGGGCGCTGCTGAACTGGCCAAAGAAATGGAAAAAAAATTTTGGAGTGATCTCCAGGAAAGACTTGATGACTTAAAACAAAACCCACTTCCTTATAACTACCAGAAACCGGAACTGTGGTGGCAGAGTCTTAGAAAAGCTACGCCTGAAGACTTTGATTCTTCCCCTGTTACAGGCATATCAAAGCGAAATGTGGAACAGCTCTTTGACAGCATAATGAAATGGCCCAATGGGTTTAAGCCTCTGAGAAAGGTTGAAAAAATTTTACAGGATAAAGTAACCTTATTCAAAGAACAGAAAAAGATCGATTGGGCTACCGGGGAGCTGCTCGCGTACGCAAGTATATTAATGGAAGAAAAGGACGTGCGAATGAGCGGGCAAGATGTGAGACGGGGAACTTTCAGTCACAGGCACTCAATACTCAGAGACGAAAACACGGATGATTTTTATAATCGTCTTAGCAATATTTCTGATAAACAAGGGCAATTCCGGATATACAACTCATTGCTTAGTGAGTACGCAGTTTTGGGCTTTGAATATGGCTATTCTATGGCCAATCCAAATGCACTGGTATTGTGGGAGGCGCAATTTGGTGATTTTGCGAATACAGCACAATCAATAATAGACCAGTTTATTACGTGCTCAGAGCAAAAATGGAGAAGAATGAATGGTATCGTACTACTATTACCGCACGGCTATGAAGGGCAGGGGCCGGAACATAGCAGCGCTCGTATGGAGCGCTTTCTGCAAATGTGTGCAGAATTGAACATCGTCGTTGCTAATGTGACGACGGCAGCTAATTTATTCCATGTTTTACGGCGCCAATTGGCATGGCCTTTCCGTAAGCCTCTAATCATTTTTACGCCCAAAGCAAACTTGCGCCACCCGGGCAGCTATAGCAGTATTGATGGATTTACTTCCGGCGGATTTTTAGAGATCATCGATGACAAAGATGTTCCGAATGAAAAGCAGATAAAAAAAGTTCTTTTCTGCAGTGGCAAAGTATATTTCGATCTTGCAGAAAAAAGAGACAAAGAGAAAATACAAGACGTTGCCATACTTAGGGTAGAGCAATTGTATCCTTTCCCCGAAAAACAAATATTGGAACTATATAAAAAATATAGCAAAGCTATTTGGTATTGGGTTCAGGAAGAACCAATGAATATGGGAGCCGCTTCATTTTTAAGAATGAATCTTACCTCCATCAATTATGGAATTATTGGAAGGCCTGCAAGTGCAGCAACAGCAACAGGTTTTTCTAAGGTACATGCCCAGGAGCAAGCGGAGATTTTGAAGACGGCATTCTCTATTTAATATCTGCCCAATTGGCAAATGGCTTAGAAAATGATGGTTGCGTCTTTTAGGTACCCATACAAGCCTTTTAAGGTTGAAATTCGATGCTCACGAATTCCGTTATTTAGTTATTTGAAATTGGTTTTTTGTTTCTGTCCCTTTCAAATACCACTTTTGTGCATTTCCCTTTTTAGCTTAGGTTTGTAGTTCTTAAAAATGATCAATGGCCATAGAAATAAAAGTTCCTTCGATAGGTGAAAGTATCAGTGAAGTAACGCTCGTAAAATGGATAAAAAAAGATGGTGAATGGGTAGAACGTGATGAAGTGATTGCAGAACTGGAAAGCGAAAAAGCAACCTTTGAAATTAACGCCGAACAGGAAGGTATTCTACATACAATTGCGAAGGAAAATGATACGCTTAACATAGGCGATCTCGCGTGTACGATTGATGATAAGGCTGAAAAGCCCGCATCCTCGAAAGTAGAAGAAAGTCAACCCCAGGCAGAAGCTAAAGATCAAGAATCTTCGCAAAATGGAAAGCCTGCTAAAGAAGAGATTGAAGGTAAAAAAGCTAAGGAGTCCAGCGTTGATGCAACTGGGAACCGGAAAGCCACACCATTAGCCGCAGCCATAATTGCCGATAAAAAAGTAGATGCCAAAAAAGTGACGCCCACCGGTTCAAATGGGCGAATCACCAAACACGATGTCATGGATGTTTTGGCGAACCCGGGAAGGGCGCAGGGAAAAGAATTATTTAGCCGTGAGGATAAGAGTCAAAAAATGAGTGCGCTGCGCAGAACAATTAGCCGCAGGCTTGTAGAGGCAAAAAATACAACAGCGATGCTCACCACCTTTAACGAAGTGGACATGAGTACAATTATGGAACTTCGGGGAAAGTATAAAGAGCTTTTTAAGAAACATCATGAGGTAAATCTCGGATTCATGAGCTTTTTCACTAAAGCATGTTGTTTTGCACTCCAGGAGTGGCCCGCCGTAAATGCCAGTCTTGATGGTGAAAATATTATTTACCATGAATATTGCGATATATCCATTGCAGTTTCCTCTCCGAAAGGTTTGGTAGTTCCGGTTATAAGAAATGCGGAAAGCTTGAGTATGGCCGAAATTGAGAAAGAAGTAGTACAACTTGCCACTAAAGCAAAAGAAAGCAAACTTACCATAGAAGAAATGACCGGCGGAACTTTCACGATTACAAATGGTGGAATCTTCGGCTCTTTAATGAGTACGCCAATTATTAATATTCCCCAAAGCGCTATTCTTGGGATGCACAATATTGTTGAACGACCGGTTGCCATAAAAGGCCAGGTGGTCATCAGGCCAATGATGTATGTTGCCCTTAGTTACGATCATCGCATCATTGACGGCCGGGAATCTGTAAGCTTTTTAGTACGAATGAAAGAGATGCTCGAAAATCCGGAGCAATTGCTTTTTGGGAAAGATCCTATTAAGGCTTTGTTGGAACTCTAGACTCTTTCGTCCAATATATATATATGACTGCCAACGCAGCGGATCTTCCGGCATCATCTGACAACGACTATAGTAAAAAGCACCTGCATTATGCCAGTGCACTTGTCGGTGAATACCAGGGTTTAGTTCCCTTTCATATCTATCTGAAAAAATATTTTTCTGCCAATAAAAAGCACGGTTCAAAAGACCGGAAAAAGATTAGCTCCCTTTGCTACAACTATTTTCGTTTAGGCTATGGCGTTACCAGTAATTTATCGATTGATGAAAAATTTCTTTTTGCAGATTTTTTATGTGAGGCACCGGTTCCCGGGGAGTTAAAAAGCGGGAAAACAAAAGCGGATCGTCTTCGTACTGATTTGACGGCAAGGTTGGAAAAAGTAAAAGGAGATTTTGACCCCAATAAAATTCTTCCCTTCACACAGTTTTTGAGCCCTCAGATTAACTCCACGGATTATGCAAGATCATTTCTGCTGCAGCCCCAGGTTTTTGTGAGAATCAGGCCGGGTAAACAGTCTGCGGTAACAAAAAAAATTACGGAGGCTGGCATTAATTTCGGGAAGATAAGTGAATCCTGCCTTGTTTTCCCAGCTGGCACAGATGTATTCAGCTTATTAAAAATCGATGCTGAGGCTGTAATACAGGATTATAATTCCCAGGTCGTTAGTTCATATCTTATCAAATATATTTCAGGCGAAAACGAAAGTAAAAATGTTGACAAAGAGGAACAGATGCCTGTCTGGGATTGTTGCGCAGGTAGCGGTGGAAAGTCCATCCTTGCGTTCGATTTCATCCGGAATATTCGTCTAACGGTTAGTGATATACGGGAATCCATTTTGAGTAACCTGAAGAAAAGATTTCGGACTGCCGCAATCAAGGATTACGATTCTCTCATAGTTGATCTTTCCAAAAATATATTTCCATTCGATAGTTCATTTCAATCAATCATCGCGGATGTGCCATGCACGGGCTCCGGCACGTGGGCGAGAACCCCGGAGCAACTCCTTTTTTTTAGGGAAAAGGAAATAGAAAATTACGCTTCACGGCAGCAAAGTATCGTACAAAATGCTGTCCGGCAGCTTCGGGAAAACGGCATCATTTTTTACATTACCTGCTCTGTGTTTAAAAGAGAAAACGAAGAAAATATAGAATATTTTATTCAGCATTTTCCTCTTGATTTGCTGGAAATGAAATATTTGAAGGGTTACCACATGCTCGCCAACACTTTGTTTATTGCTGTATTAAGAAAGCGTGCATTAGTTGCGTAATATTTTAATCGTTTGCTTTTCGCCCTTCCCGGTGTAAGAAAGAAAATAAAGTCCTTTACCAATCAACGGCAGGTTATCGAATAATATCAATTGGGCTTGTCCTTCTTGCACACTAACATTTTTTTTCAGTAGAAATCTTCCAGTGGCGTCATGAATTGAAAATGCAGCGGTGCCCGAATGGCCGGGATTTATCAACACTGAAAATTGAGAATTAAATGGATTGGGCAAAACATTTATATAGCTGTTTCCTAATAATACCGTCGCGTTTTTAAGTAGCCGCTTTGTTTTGAGATCTTCAAATGCAATTCGGAAATTCGGAATGCCATACCCTCTGCGATCGTCTGGTGCATTTAAGAGATTGCTACTTTCTCTCACAGCATTTATTACTTCCATATTTGTAAATTCGGGAAAGGCCTGCCATAGGCAAGTGATTAAGCCTGCTACGTTCGGTGCCGCGAAAGATGTTCCATTCCCTGCGCCAATTGCTCCTGTACTGGTAGACAAGGCCGTATTTATCCCAACTGAAGCAATATCAGGCTTTATTTGTCCATCAGCTGATGGACCATAACTGCTAAAATTTCCAACCATACCTTGCCCATCCGTTGCCCCAACCGCAAGTATACTGTCGGCATCGGCCGGCGCGGTAATAAAATGCCATGGCTTATTCCCCTCGTTGCCTGCTGAAGCTACTACAATCATTCCTTTTTTAGCCGCCAGGTCTGCTGCCCTGGAAATAATGGTCGTATTTCCGTCCATATCGGCGCGGGTATGATCGAAAGCCGAATTGTCGAAAGTGCTGTATCCCAGCGAAGTTGAAATTACATCTACACCAATACTATCTGCACGTTCTGCTGCAGCCACCCAGTTCTGTTCTTCTATTAGCGTTTCAGAGGCAGCGTCTTCCGTTCTGTATAAATAGTAGTAGGCTTTTGGGCTGCTTCCAATTAGCTGTCCTGGTATGTTTGAAGCCATGATAGAAAGGCAATACATCCCGTGTGGGTTGTCATCATCCACATTAGAATCATTCGTGACGAAATCGTGTGTATCTGCGATTTGGTTATTTTTCCTCGCACTGTCAAAAGCGGGCAATGACAGATAATGGTAAAAACCAGCATCCAGCACCGCAACCAACATCCCTTCTCCATGAAAGCCTTTTTCATGCAGGTATTCACCTTCATGTATATGTATTTGCGCGGTGGCATTCCCGTAGCTATAAAAGTCATGTACGCCATTGAAGTTTTCAGTTAAGGCCGGCGTATTAGTAATCTCTGTCTCTTTTTCTGATTTATTGGACCCGCCCGATAAAGAGCCAACTGGACGTTGGAGTGGCCTGGTATCTGATACAAATAAAAATGAGTGTATCCTTCGCAAGGCAGATGGGTCATCTGTAGTTATGCAAACCTGGTTAAGCCATTTTGAAATATTAAGAAGGTTCACATTGCCTGCCAGCCTGAGGCTATCAAGATATGCCGGATTTACCGGCAGGTCTGTTTCATCAAATGAAATATTTTGCCTGCTTCTTCTTTCTATTGATTTTGAAGAAAGAAATTGTGATGGATTGCCAACAGAAAATGGGCTTCCTGATTTATCGGTAAATTGAATAAGGTATTTGGCCGATTGACTACTGGCTTTATTTTCGGGGAAAAGCAGTGTGAGTGCGAACAGGCAATAAAAGATTTTCATTAGAAAAAATTTAGGGCCGATGATAGGGAGGGCATACTAATTATGATCGATTATAGACAAAGTAACCCCGTAACCGGTATATCCGGGGGACGGACTGGATACTCCCTGGTATTCCCAATGAAGAAATTCCTTGTATATCAGCCCAATCCCTTTGGCGTATTTTTCCACTGAATAATTTTTTTCTGCGTATAAAGTTCCGGGTATCGAAGGATCCTGTCCCAGGAACTCATCACGCTGACTCACCTTGATAGTGCTGTCGTAAGTGACAGAATTGATGGTTAACGGCGCGTTTACGCTGTCATAGAGATAGTCCCAGTCATCCAGGTATTTCAAATCGGTATAATTGGAGTAAGTATCCACAAACGAATTGCCTTTCCAGGAAAAATCCTGGGCCACGGGAGATTGCAATTTTATAAATCTCAGGTTGTTTTCTACGTACTCGATCGAATTATCTGCTTTAACCGCAATAAAAGTATTCGCTGGCGCCCAACTTTCGCTGGCATGCTTTCGCATATACCGTATGATTCGGTAGGCCGGGCGTCCAAGATTGTCTGTTATTTGAGCATCTACCCTATCCTGGACCTGGTAATGAATTACACTGTCACTCTTGCCAAAGTTTCTATAATACACTGTTGAATCGAGGTTGTAGGTAATATATTTTCCCGCTTCGAGAGGATAATAATCTGATGAAGTCAGTGGAGCATAATTCTCGGTCTCCTTCTTACAGGAAAACAACGAAAATAGCACAGCACAAATCGAGAAGTATTTTATCATAAAATATGAATTCGAAAAATAAACTCGTCGTCAATTAAACACCCGCACCATCATTTCTTTGTATTACGCCACCGCCAATTACATCGTCTCCTTCGTAAAAAACGGCGCTTTGGCCTGGTGCAACACCTTTTACACAATCATAAAAACGGACTTTCACCCCTGTTTCGTATTTGAAAATTTGAGATAATGCACCTTTATCTTTGTATCTGATCTTGGTCAAAACTTCCATACCCTCAGTTATAGTCTCATATTTTAACCAGTTGAGCCCGGTGACCAACATTTCAACCTGGTTCAAGTCTTCTGAATCGCCAAGCACTATAGTATTGCTCTCAGGAATTATTTGAGTAACGAATGCAGGCTTGCCCAAGGCAATGTCCAGCCCTTTACGCTGTCCTACTGTATAAAAAGGATAGCCTTTATGCGTACCAAGTATATCTCCATTGGTATTTACAAAATATCCCCCTGTTACTTTTTCTTCCAGGTCAGGCAGTTTTCTTTTTAAGAAACCGCGATAGTCATTGTCTGGCACAAAACAAATTTCATAACTCTCACTTTTTTTTGCCAATTCAGGGTATCCGAAGTCATGTGCCATTTGCCTTATTTCTGTTTTACGATAACCTCCTAACGGCAGTATCGTCCGCCTGAGCAAATCCTGCTGCAATCCCCACAGAGCATAGCTTTGATCTTTAGTTTCATCAACTCCCTTACTTATAAAAAAACGATCATTCTCGTGCTGATCTACCTTGGCGTAATGGCCTGTTGATATAAAATCGCAGTTTAGTGCATCCGCTCTCTTTAACAGTGCACGCCACTTAATATGTGTGTTACACATTACGCAAGGGTTAGGGGTTCGGCCGGCAATATATTCTTCCACGAAATTATCAATCACGAAATCGCCAAACTCCTCCCTGATATCCAGTATAAAATGCGGAAACCCATGTTGAACAGCAGCAGCCCGGGCGTCATTGAAACTATCCAGGTTGCAGCATCCAGTCTCCTTTTTGCTGTTGCCGGAAGAGGTGGCATAATCCCAGGTTTTCATGGTAATACCCACAACCTCATACCCTTCGTGATGCAACATCAATGCAGCGACTGTGCTATCGATGCCGCCACTCATTGCCATTAAAACTTTACCCTTTTTACTCATAATATAATGAATTTGCAAAGATAAGAAGATTAGCTTCTATGCCACGGCAACCGTTTGTTATATAAACACGCTAAATAAATTATCAAGAGTGCTTTGTATATTTAACAAATCTCTTTTACATTGATTATCATTACCAAATGGCATTGTTTTACGGAGCATTTTTTCGCCAAATGGAGTTAATGAGTTGGGTTTAATATTTTTGCAAAACCCTAACCAGAAACATCTGATTTATCATGAACCCTGACGATGAAACCCCTCATCCCTTTAACTACAGCTCGGATAAAGACGACCTGAATGCATGGATTCGGGATTTTTCCAAGTATTTGAAAGTACATCCTGAAGGTGGGACCGTCATTTATCCTGAAAGCTTTGCAAGCGGATATGCAAAAGTTTCAGAGATAGAACCAGGCATCTCCTACAGAATTGTAAATTATACACTGAATAATGATTTCGAGTTTGCCCGGCAGCCATCTAAAGAATTTTATCTGATAATTTATTTATACCAATATGAAAATTCTGCCCGGCTCCGGTATACCGTAAATGATGTGGTAATCTTTGATGGTATCGCCAACCGTTTTTCCACCATCCTTATGACGAACAGCCAGGTTACGCAAAAGCTCGAGCTGGAGGCAAATTCCATTGTAAGGGGGCTCACCATTCAATTGACTGATGAATGGCTCAAACAGAAAATACAGAAGGGAAAAGAAGCAGACTATAATTACATCAAGTCCAAACCAATTTTTAAATTTTTTTTAAATCCTAAGAGCAGGAAAATTCTTAATGAAATTTTTGTAGAAAATATAAAAAGCCCTATTCCGGAACTTTATATGAAAACAAGGATATTAAGAGTCCTTGAAGGCTTTCTTGAAAATCTTCTGGGTCAAAACAATTTCTATGATGCTTTTCCTTTTCCGGATAAGGATTATGAAGCCCTTTTGAAGGTGGAGGAAATGCTTCTTGATAATTACTCCCTGCAATTTCCAAAGATTGAAAATTTGGCGCGCATGGCCTTAATGAGCGAAACCAAACTTAAAATAAGTTTTAAAAAAGCGTTTGGAATGGGTTTGCACGAATATTTCCAAAAGAACAGGATGCATAAAGGACGTCAATTCATCGACACAGGTAAATATTCTATTTCAGAAGTAGGTATTATGTTGGGTTACCAAAATCTAAGTAATTTTTCGGCCGCTTTTAAGAAAGAATTTGGCTTCGTCCCTAAAGACCATCGCAAAAGTGGCTCACTGAAATAATCTGCATAAAATAGTAGCCATACTCATAGATTAGTCTTTTGCGGGCATTATAAAGTCTTAAACAAGCTATAATTCCCTTTTACCCTTGCTACTTTTGAAAAATCTGTTTTATCCAATGAATTTCTTTTGCCTTTGCAACCTTAACGCCCGGTTACTTTATTTGCGTAAAGTAGCCCTAATAAAAACACCAGCCTCCGGAAGGAGGCTTTTTTATGCCCCGCCATACATGGTTTTGTACAGTCATTCGCTTAACTTTGCAGCCCATAAATAGTAAAAAAATGAGTGGCGCATTAAAAGAAGTTAGAAACCGGATACAGAGTGTGCAAAGTACGCAGCAAATTACCAAGGCTATGAAAATGGTAAGTGCCGCAAAGCTTAGACGGGCACAGGATGCCATAATACAAATGCGGCCTTATGCGAAAAAGCTGCAGGAAATGCTCAACAATATTGTAAGCAATGCTGATGGAGATATAAACCTCGCCTTGGCGGCGGAAAGGCCGGTGCAAAAGCTGATGGTGATCGTAATTACAAGTGACAGGGGTCTTTGCGGGGGCTATAATAGTAATTTGATTAAACTGGCTAAACAGGTGATTGCAGATAAGTATCCTGACTTGCCCGCTAAGGGCAATTCGTTAATACTCCCAATGGGCAAAAAAGGCTTTGAGCACTTTACCAAAAATAAATACAGTGTAATCAATCAATATTGGAGTGTTTTTTCTGATTTGAGCTTTGAGAACATTGCAGCGGTTTCAAAATATGCTATGGATGCTTTTGCAAAGCGGGAAGTAGATGCCGTGGAATTAGTTTACAGTGAATTTAAAAACGCGGCCACGCAAAATTTTACCGCAGAGCAATTTTTACCAGTAAAGAAAACGGAGAAAAAAAAGGGCGAAGCAAATGCTGATTTTATTTTTGAACCCGGAAAAGATGTTTTAATAAAAGAGCTGATGCCGAAAATTCTGAATACTCAACTATATAAGGCTATTCTAGATGCACATGCAAGTGAACATGGTGCCCGTATGACCGCTATGGATAAAGCTACAGATAATGCACAAGAGCTTTTAAAGTCACTTAAAATCAGTTATAACAGGGCGCGCCAGGCTGCCATTACAACAGAATTAACGGAAATTGTAAGTGGGGCGGCTGCATTGCAGGGATAATGTATTTATGGCCTATCGTCATCTACAAATTGATATTTGTCATTATGCAATTTTTGAAACATGACTTATTTACCACGGAATAAATGACATTGAATCTCAATGAAAAAGTAGAATGGAAATAAGCCAAATCATCCCCCATATAGAAGCACTGATATTTGCCAGTGATAAGCCGCTAACTGTAGCTGAACTAACGGAGTTAATTAATAATGCGCTTGGGTTTATTGAAGACAGGGCTACCGAAGACCAGGTAGAAGCTTCTGTAAAAGCCATTGAAGAAAAATACCATTCCGAATTCTATTCTTTCGAGGTAATACAAAGCGGCGGAGGCTGGCAGTTTCTTACCAAGACACCCTTCCATACAACCATTGCCCAATTGAATGGCGACAAATTCCTGAAGAAACTTTCTGTTGCTTCGTTGGAAACACTATCAATAATTGCCTATAAACAGCCTGTTACCAAATCAGAAATAGAGCTAATTCGTGGGGTAAATTGTGATTATGCTGTTCAAAAACTCCTTGAAAAAGAATTAGTGATCATTGCCGGGCGGAAAGAGAATGCTCCGGGAAAGCCATTAATTTATACAACCTCGAGATCTTTCATGGACTATTTTGGGATCAACAGCCCTGAGGAGTTGCCAAAAATAAAAGAAGTGCTTAACCAGGAAATCATTGAAGCGACAAGGATTGAAAATGCACTTAACATTTCTGAAAATCCTGATGAAAATGAAGAGTTTTCCGATGAAGACACCATTTTGCCAGCCACTCAACTTGCTGATGAGGAAACTAAAACAAATGGCATAAGGCCGGAATAATTATCTTTCTGCAACATTCCTTAAATTCAAAATTTACCTAATGTCGACGGTTTTGAAACATACACAACTGGCAGAGATCGCCAATGAATTTGGCACGCCTGTATATATCTATCACGCCGAGAAGATCGCGGAACAATACAATAAGCTCGTGACTGCATTTCAGGAAACTGACGCAAAATTTTTTTACGCATGTAAGGCTCTTTCTAATATTAATGTATTAAAATATGTTCAGGCTCTTGGAGCTTCTCTGGATTGTGTCAGCATCAACGAAGTGAAGCTTGGACTAATGGCTGGCTTCACTAAAGATGATATTTTATTTACTCCCAATTGTGTAGACCTCAGCGAAATAATTGAGGCGAAAGAACTCGGCGTGGTCATCAACATCGACAATATTTCAATATTGGAGCAGTTCGGTCATAAGTTTGGAAATGGTTATCCGGTGTGTGTTCGACTGAATCCGCACATAATGGCAGGTGGAAATTTTAAAATTTCCACCGGTCATATAG
>JBDSPQ010000494.1:0-10918 GCA_039930305.1 Ginsengibacter sp.
CTGTCGCTTTGATAAAAAGAAAACTACTGATTGGATCATTGAACACCCAACAAAGATCAACCGGCATTCAGTAATTTCTGCCAACCATTATGAAGTAAAGGTACAGCCTTCAGATCCCTTAAACAAAGTATTAAACGGAAGAAAACCATTGCTTTTGCTGGATATCCATGAAGAAAGTGAAGTGAATCAACAGAATATTGATTTAAGTGAGATACCTGGCCCTGCCACATCCACTACCTTCATTGAGCGAAATGAGGCAAAGGACATTGCAAGGGCAGGATTGGAAAATAAATTAGTGAACGATCATAAGCATTTGCCAAATCAATAAGAGCATGCCAATAACTCACACACTGTTAGCCATCGATTGGGCCGTTTTTACAGAAAAATTAATTTTGATCGTTTCCGTAGTAAGTGCATCACTCGTTGTTGCAATGTATTCTACCTATGCAGAACGAAAGGTAGCAGCCATCATACAGGACAGGAGAGGTCCTAACAGAGCAGGTCCTTTTGGGATTTTGCAACCATTGGCGGACGGAATGAAACTATTTTTTAAGGAGGAAATTATCCCAAATTTTTCTTCCAAGTTTTTATTTATTCTAGGCCCGTGCCTTGCGATGCTCACCGCCATAATGGTCGGAGCCGTCATTCCCTGGGGCAACAAGATCCATATTTTCAACCGCGATATATCATTGCAAATTGCTGACATTAATATAGGAATCTTGTATGTTTTTGGGGTGGTGAGCCTGGGAGTGTACGGTATTATGATTGGTGGCTGGGCCAGTAATAATAAGTTTTCTTTAATGGGGGCTATGCGCGCCGCCTCTCAGATAATTAGCTACGAGCTCGCCATGGGTATTTCAATCATTGCGTTACTCATGGTAACGGGTACGCTTAGCCTGAAGGAAATGGTGGACCAGCAGACAGATCATTGGTGGAATATTATGAAACAGCCTTTAGGATTTTTGATTTTTCTTATATGCGCATTCGCCGAAACGAACCGTACGCCCTTTGATCTTGCCGAAGCCGAGAATGAATTGGTGGGCGGGTACCACGTGGAATATTCATCTATGAAGCTTGGGTTCTATTTATTTGCCGAATACATAAATATGTTTTTGAGCAGTGCGGTCATGGTTAGTCTTTATTTTGGAGGTTACGATATACCTTTTGTGAATGACATTAGCTCGATCAATACATTGGGAGTAAACTGGCTGGCCGTTTTACAGGGAGCCTGTTTTTTTGCCAAGATCGCCTGTTTTATCTTTTTATTTATGTGGGTAAGGTGGACGATTCCCCGGTTCCGATATGATCAGTTGATGAATCTTGGGTGGAAAATATTATTGCCGCTGGCCCTGTTTAATATGTTGGTTACCGGCGCTTTGATTTTATTAAAACAAAATCACTGGCATTTCTAAACATAACAATATTTTTGCGTGCTTTTCAGAAAGAGCAACGCCATGTTTTTTTGAATTTTTGAAAAACAATAAATGCAAGCATTAACTAATAGAATGAAACCGGTTTCGAGAAAGCCGATGACTATTTGGGAGCGGATGTATTTGCCTGCAATTTTGAAGGGGATGTTTATCACCTTTGGCCATATTTTTAAAAAGAAGGCCACGATTAACTATCCTGAGCAGACAAGGCCATTCAGCCCTGTTTTTCGCGGACTGCAGATTTTGAACCGGGATGAAGAGGGCCGGGAGAATTGCACAGCGTGTGGTTTATGTGCCGTGGCTTGTCCGGCAGAAGCTATTACGATGGAGGCTGCCGAAAGAAAACCCGGTGAAGAACATTTATACCGGGAGGAAAAGTATGCGGCGAAGTATGAGATCAATATGTTGCGGTGTATATTTTGCGGACTTTGCGAAGAAGCCTGTCCAAAAGATGCAGTATACCTTAGTGAAACATTTGCCCCGGCTAATTACCAGCGCAAAGGATTTATTTATGGAAAGCCTGATCTCTTGATCCCTCATCCAAAAGAAGATCCGGAGGCTTTTGCAAAAGCAAGAGGAAACAGAGCGCAACAGCCGCAGGGACATGGTAATGAACATTGATTCAGATATCTTTTAACGATTTGATTTTTTAACTTCAGAAATATACACTACTCAAACCTGATAAATATTTAATGCCTGTTACTCAAATTTTATTTTGGTTTTTATCAGTGCTGGCAATCATTGCAGCGGTTGGTGTTGTATTGAGCAGAAATGCGGTGTATAGCGTCTTGTGGCTTATTGTCGTATTCTTCGCCATTTCCGGGCACTATATTTTAATGAATGCCCAGTTTCTGGCAATAGTAAATATTATAGTATATGCGGGTGCCATCATGGTGTTGTTCCTTTTTGTTATAATGCTCATGAACCTGAATGCTGAGGCTGAGCCGCCGAAGAATATTTATCTTAAAATGGCGGGAATTATTTCCGGCTTATGCCTTATGATTGTAATAATTGCGGCCATTTCCAGTTCTACTTCGAATAATATCATTTTAAAGAGCGGTACGTCAGCCGGCCTTATAAAAAACCTTGGATTAAGCTTATTCAACGAATATGTAATTCCATTTGAAATCAGTAGTGTTTTGTTTTTAAGCGCAATGATTGGTGCAGTAGTCATTGGAAAAAAAGAGAAAATAAAAGCAATTTAAAAAAATGAAAAAATACCCGATATCCTTTTTCATGCTGCTTACCACTTGTATTGCCGCAAACAGTTCTTTTGCCCAAATCGATTTGAATAATATAGACATAAACGACATTATAGGCCGGGTTATGAAAGTTGACAAAGGGTTTGCACCAAAGTTTGCGCTGGGCAACACGCCTGTCCAGCAAATAAACAAAGTTGCCGAAATTCTTGGTTTGAAGAAAAATGAAACTGTCAATAAACTTTTTAATACTTTCCGTACTGGCAGGATTGTTTACAAAGTGGCGGCTTATACAGGAAGTGCTATTGCTGTGTATGCACTTGTAAGAAAAGCAGAAAAATCAGTGGGTGGTAATGATTATGCCGGTGCACTCTATTCGGGAATCGGTGCTATTGGCTCCGGCTTAGTGGTGAAATTTCTTACTAAAGGTGCTTCTTACAAAGCTGTAAACATATTTAATGGAATAGCAGCAAAAAAAATTAAAGATATTTTTTCTATAGCACCTGCCTCCGGCAGTGCAGGAATTGGATTATATGTAAAGCTCTGATTATGGAAATTGGTTGGTATATTTTTTTGTCTATTGCGCTATTTTGTATAGGGGTTATAGGAGCGCTGACCCGTCGTAATGCTATCATCGTATTTATGTGCATAGAGCTCATGCTGAATTCAGTAAATCTTTTGCTGGTGGCATTTTCAAAAATGCACATGGCATCCACGCCTGCGCTCGATATATCTGTCGCCACCAATGCCCAGATATTTGTTTTCTTTATCATGATAGTGGCGGCAGCAGAAGTAAGCGTGGGCCTGGCAATTATAGTGATGATGTACAGAAATACACACTCGATTGATATAAACTTTTTGAACAGGCTTAAAAACTAATCTTAACTACAGGTGATCTCGCATCCTGTCGTTTCTCTGTTATGGAAAATATATTTGATTTAGTTTATTGGATACCGTTGTTGCCGTTTCTTGGATTTTTGATTGTTGGCCTGGGCCGGAAATCTATTTCAAAAAATGTAGCGGGAATTATTGCAAGCGGTTGCATCTTTATTTCTTTCTGCCTGAGCGTCTTTGTGTTTCTGCAAGTTTCCAAACAAGGTTTTGTTGCTCAACATATTTCTTATTTCCCCTTCATACATTTCGGAAAAATCAGTATCCCTTTCGAGTTCCAGGTGGATCAGCTTACTTCTTTATTTCTTTTGATTATTACCGGCGTGGGCTTTCTGATACATGTTTACTCTACTTCCTATATGAAGGAAGAAAGCCAGGAAGGTTTCGGGCGGTATTTTTCTTATTTGAATCTTTTTGTTTTTTCTATGCTGTTGTTAGTGCTTGGGGGAAATTATCTGGTAATGTTTATTGGATGGGAAGGCGTTGGGTTGTGTTCCTATCTCCTGATAGGATTTTGGTTTAAAAATAATGACTACAATAATGCCGCCCGGAAAGCATTTGTGATGAACCGCATAGGAGACGTTGGTTTTCTACTTGGGATATTCTGGCTATTATCGGCTTTTGGAAGTGTTTCATACCACGAGCTTTTTAATGCTGAAACAGGAATCATTTCCAAATTGTCAAACCCCGACGCAACTGTTCTCACGGGTATTACCATGCTTTTATTCGTAGGTGCTACCGGCAAAAGTGCCCAAATACCTTTATATACCTGGCTTCCTGATGCCATGGCGGGGCCAACGCCTGTCTCAGCGTTGATACATGCGGCTACGATGGTAACTGCGGGCATTTATATGATTGCCAGGAGCAACATTTTATATTCGCTTTCTCCTGTTACAATGTCGGTGGTGGCAATTATTGGACTCTCCACAGCTATACTGGCGGCGCTTATTGCACTAAAACAAAATGATATAAAAAAAGTATTGGCCTATTCCACAGTAAGTCAGTTAGGTTATATGTTCTTGGGGCTCGGTGTCGGTGCTTATACTGCTGCTGTGTTCCATGTGATGACGCATGCTTTTTTTAAGGCCTTATTATTCCTCGGGGCGGGCTCAGTTATTCACGCGATGGGTGGTGAGCAGGATATCAGGAAAATGGGCGGTTTATCAAAGAAAATGCGGATCACCTATCTCACCTTTTTTATAGCCTGCCTTGCCATTTCAGGGATTCCACCTTTTTCAGGTTTCTTCTCAAAAGATGAAATATTATCAGCCGCTTTTGCCCAAAGCCCTGTATTGTATATCATCGGCCTCGGTGGCGCTCTTCTCACGGCTTTTTATATGTTTCGGCTGCTTGCCCTCACATTTGCCGGCAAGTTCCGCGGAAATGATGAGCAGTGGCAACATGTGCACGAAAGCCCTGCAGCCATAACTATTCCTTTGATTATTCTCGCAATACTTTCCACCGTGGGAGGTTTCATTGGCATCCCGGAATTGTTTGCCGAAAATGGACATAAACTGGCCGGCTTTTTAGCACCGGTGTTTTCTGTATCGGCGGCCATTTTACCAGCTCACCAACTCGCTCACCAAACTGAAATAATTTTGCTGGGGGTATCTGTAATTCTTATTGTGAGTATATGTATTTGGGCCTGGAGTAAGTATGCAAAAGGCTCACCCGTTACTGATAAGGAAGCAGGATTTTCGAAGGTGATTAAAAATAAATTTTATATAGATGAAATATATGATACCGTTATAGTAAGGCCCCTTAAATCATTGTCAGGTTTTCTGGCACATGTAGTAGATAAATCAGCCATCGATGGCCTGGTGAATGGTGTCGGGAAAAGTATCAGCTATGGAAGCAGGCAAATAAGATTGTTACAAAGTGGCCAGGTTGGCACCTACATATTTATGATGGTGTTAGGAATGTTGCTGTTATTTATCATTCAAATGTTTACAAAATAAAATTAATGCTGGGTACGTATTATACTTTTCCGGAATTGCTGCTTTGGATACCCTTGCTTACGGGCGTTATTACTTTTTTCATTAAAAAAGATTCTTCTGTAAAAAACTTCGCAATATTTTCTTCACTAGCTACGCTGGTGGTTTCAATCATAAGTTTATTTTTTTCTGATGTGGCACATCACCAGGAATATTTTCTTTATAATAATGTGAGCTATATCTGGATGCCTTACCTCGGCTCTACGTTCTATGTCGGGCTGGATGGAATGGGCTACATCCTTACATTTCTTACTGCATTTACCTATCCTATTATTTTTGCCGCTTCTTACAAGAGTGAATATAAGAATGCAAATACCTTCTATGGACTTATGCTCCTTACACAGGCTGGGCTCATGGGGGTGTTTGTAGCAATGGATGCGTTGGTTTTTTATTTTTTCTGGGAGCTGGCTTTGATCCCGGTTTATTTTTTGTGCAGCCGGTGGGGCGGAGAAAAGCGAATACCTGCAACGTTCAAATTTTTTATATACACTTTTGCAGGGTCTCTTTTAATGTTGGTTGGTATCATATACATATACCTTTATACGCCATCCTTGTCCCCGTTATCTGATCACTCATTTTCACTGGCAGCTTTTTACAAAACGGGCCTTACGCCCAACAGGCAGGCAGGGTTGTTTTGTTTATTTTTTATAGCATTCGCTATCAAAATGCCCGTGTTTCCTTTTCATACCTGGCAGCCGGACGTATATGAACAGGCGCCTTATCCGGCTGTTATGGTCATGAGCGGTCTTATGGTAAAGATGGGCGTCTTTGCTATGATCAGATGGCTACTGCCGCTGTTTCCTCTTGCAGTAGTGAAGTTTGACAATATCATATTGATTCTTTCTGTCACGGGAATTATATACGCCAGTTGTATAGCATTTGTTCAGGATGACTTGAAAAGATTGGTGGCGTGGTCATCTATTGCGCACATCGGGCTAATGGCCGCTGCCATTTTCTCCCGGAATATTTCGGGCCTGCAAGGGGTCATGCTGGAAATGTTTAATCATGGCGTCAATATCATTGCATTGTGGATTGTAGTAGAAATCATAAATGAAAAGACTGGGATTAGGAAAATTTCTGACCTTGGAGGACTTGCCGTAAAGTCGCCGGCTCTTGCTATTTTCTTTGTAATTATTGCGCTTGCAAATATTGCTTTGCCGCTCACTAATGCTTTCGTTAGCGAATTCATGATGTTTAATGGACTCTTTGAACACAATAAATGGTTTGCTGCCTTTGCCTGCCTTGGGATCATTCTCTCTGCGGTATACATGCTCAGAATGATTCAAAAAGTATTCTACGGCACGCCAAATTCATTCACTGAAAATGCCGGAACCATTAGCATCAGACAAAAAATTATTTTATCAGTAATCGTTATTACCATTTTATTGCTGGGTATATATCCTGAACCTATTTTAAATTTAACGGAAACTACTGTTACAGAAATATTACAAAAAATACAATAGGAATGTGTTGTCAAATGAGAAAAGTAAATAGTAACGGAAGATTATGAACGCAATTATATTTTCTGCATTATGGGGGGTGATTATGATGTTTGGTGGAGTGTTCCTGAGGAAGATTACTACCCCGAAATATTTGGCTGTTGCGGGAATAATCGTTCTTGTGGCGGTAAACCTTTTGGATTTTGCAGGAATTCATCTTTTTGATATTAATACCCGCGGCATGCTCCGGTTTGATAATTTTGGACTCCATTTTAATACCATTGCTTTTAGCTGCACGCTCCTTTACTTCCTGTTAAACGGAAAGGATTTTGAAAAAGTCGGTGAGAATGTTTCAGAGTATTTCTCGCTTATTTTCTTTGTTCTATGCGGAGTATCTATCGCATCATCATTCAACACTTTGCTGTTATTGTTCCTGGGCATTGAAATAATGTCCATTCCCCTGTATATACTAACGGGTAGTGATAAACGTAATTTAAAAAGTAATGAAGCCTCTCTGAAATATTTTTTAATGGGTGCCTTTTCTACGGGTATTTTGCTGCTTGGTATCGCACTGATTTATGGCGGAAACTCGACGGGATCATTTTACCTGGATGACATAAATCTCGGGACAGGAAAGTTGCCGGTATTAATAGGAGCAGGGCTGGTATTACTGGTGGTTGCCATGTCGTTTAAAGTTTCAGCAGCACCATTCCATTTCTGGACGCCAGATGTATATGATGGCGCACCTACTGTTTTCACTTCTTTTATGGCAACAATCGTAAAGATTGCGGGGTTTATAGCATTCATCCGGCTGTTCCGCAATTCATTCGGGAATATGCAGCAGCAATGGCAAATGTTGATTGTAGTGATTACTGCGGCGACTTTATTGATAGGAAATCTTACCGCCGTATTTCAACAAAGCGTAAAGAGAATGCTCGCGTATTCCAGCATTGCCCAGGCGGGGTTTATGATGATGGCATTATTTGCACTCAACGATACGGCAAAAGAAGGTTTGCTTTTATACTCTGTTGCTTATAGCCTGGCATCCATTGGGATGTTCGCTGTTTTAGTAAAAATGAATGATTATACCATCGAAGGTTTCAACGGGCTGAGCAAGACGCAGCCGGTGCTTGGATTTACAGTAACTATTTTTTTATTATCGCTCACTGGTATTCCGTTAACTGCAGGTTTCACGGCAAAGTTTTATATGTTATTGGCTGCGTTGAAAAATGGCCACCAGCTGTGGCTGGTTGTTTTTGCGGTGATTTGCGCTGCCATAAGTGCCTTTTATTATTTCCGTATTATTCAGGCAATATATTTTAAGGAAGCTGTCCCTTCTATTAACAATCAAATCGTCGTTACCTCACGGTTTAAATATTTACTGATCTTTACGGCTGCTGTTATCATTGTTCTTGGTATACTTCCGGGCCTGGTGATCGACTGGATTTACTATTGAGAGCGGCCGGCCTGATAGTTTCATTGTTATTGTACCTTTATGACCGTTCATAAGTATTGAAGCCACGTTACGATAGAAGATTATGCAAATTTCTGATTCCCTTTCCCTTGCATTCCGAACCATTACCAGTAATAAATTACGGGCAGGAATTACTGTAGCGATTATTGCATTTGGCATCATGGCATTGATAGGAATCATCACTGCAATAGCTTCCATGAATCAAAGTCTTTCCGAGAGTTTCTCCACAATGGGAGCAAATGGATTTGCTCTCCGCTACAAAGACAGGCAAGTTCATCTCGGAAGAAGAAGCGATGTAAAAAAAACTAATGTTAGTTCACTCAGGCAAAAAAAATCTAATACCGGAAAAATTTTTTCTTACCAGGAGGCAAAGCTTTTCAAAGAACGCTACCCTTTCCCCGCAAAAGTTAGTATCTCCCTCCGTGGTCCGAATAACGTGGTGGTGAACAACAATATGGTAAAAACAAATCCTAATATCTCCCTGCATGGCGGCGATGAAAACTATCTTTCTCAAAGTGGTTATACGCTTGTAGCAGGAAGAAGTTTTAATACTATCGATGTTCAAAGCGGGCGCAGTATATGCATTCTTGGGAACAGTGTTGCTAAAAAACTTTATAACGATAATGCCTTGAGGGCCATGGATAAAATTATAAAAGTTGCTGGTATTAGTTATCGTGTTATTGGGGTGCTGAAAGAAAAGGGCTCAAGTGCATTTCTAAATGCTGACAATGTAGTGATTACTACCTACAACAATATCCGCAGGCTATTTCCAACCGATGGAACAACCTTTGATATAGGCGTAACCGTAAGCAACATCAAGGACATAGAAGGCGCAATAGCGGAGGCACAGGGTACATTCCGTCCCATCAGGCGGTTGGCAATAGATGAAGAAAATAACTTTTACATAGATAAAAGTGATAGCATTGCGGAAGTGTTTGTAAATAGTCTTGGTGCTATAACTACTGCAGCGGCATTTATTGGATTGATTACACTCATCGGGGCGGCGATCGGGTTGATGAATATCATGCTGGTAGCTGTAAATGAGCGAACTAGGGAAATAGGCCTGGTAAAGGCTATTGGTGGTACCCGAAAGAGCATTCGGACGCAATTCCTTTTCGAGTCGGTGTTAATCAGTTTATTAGGAGCAATCTTTGGGATCATTTTGGGCGTTCTTGTTGGCAACTTAGTAGGTATTTTTCTTCATACTGGTTTTGTAGTTCCCTGGGGCTGGGTGGTGACTGGTATTATAGTATGCTCTGCCGTAGGACTTTTTGCGGGGCTTTATCCCGCTTTAAAGGCTGCACGCCTCGACCCAATAGTTGCTTTGAGGTATGAATAAAATTATCGCAGGAAACACTGATCCCCCCCATAAAAGAATTAAAAATTTTCTGCGATTTTAAAGGTCATTCTTGGTTCAATCCATTTCCCATTTCGCAGAAGTTATATTATCTTTTACCGGCTAAGTCATGAAAAGGCAGTTACAGCTGTTTGCCGGCTTTTCATTTTTTTTACAAAAACTTATAATGTCGTAATCAACATTCGATTATTTTCTTAACTTGTGCATCAGGCTATAAAAATTTTTGGACCGAAACGTTTTCTTAAGATTTTTTCCTTAGAATTGTGCTTGTAAATAATAATCAAATTCATCTTCATCTTAAACATTTAAAAAACCTAACGTTATGGCAGAAACTAATACAACTGCAAACACTTCAGTTAAAGCGACAACATCGGTGCAGGCAAGAAAATCGAATAATCTGGTTTCTTTACTTGCTCCCATAATTTGCATCATTGCCGGTTATGTTATTTGGCGTTTCGTTATTGGTGCTGACAGTAACTTCACCGCACCCGATAAAAATGGCGGATTCTGGCCGACACACGTTGGACCTAAAGGCGATCTTGCCAGGATGTATGAGGGCGGAATTATTGTGCCTGTTTTGATCGGATGTTTTTTAATCGTATTTACATTCGTGATCGAAAGATGGTTAACAGTTGCAAGAGCCGGCGGCAAAGGTTCTAATGCTGATTTTATTAGAAAAATTCAGTTTTATCTGGCTGATAAAAAAGTAGATGCAGCTATAGCTGAATGCGACAGGCAAAAAGGTTCTGTAGGAAATGTGATGAAGGCAGGGTTGCGCAAATACAAAGCAATGATCAGTGATACGGAATTGGACACTGAGCAGAAAGTACTTGCTATTCAAAAAGAAGTTGAGGAAGCCACGGCCCTGGAACTACCCATGTTGGAAAAAAACCTGGTATTCCTTTCGACACTTGCTTCTGTCGCTACTTTGATCGGTCTTCTTGGAACAGTGGTCGGTATGATCCGCGCATTTAGCAACCTGGGTGAATCAGGTGGAGGTGCTGCTGCAAGGGAATTATCAAAAGGTATTGCGGAGGCCCTTTACAATACGGCATTAGGTATTGGCACATCGGCATTTGCAATTATCTCGTACAACATTTTTACAACGAAAATTGATGGTATTACTTACGGTAT
>JBDSPQ010000495.1:0-5578 GCA_039930305.1 Ginsengibacter sp.
GCCAGAATTCTTTTACTGCTTCCGCTGCAGGTACTGCTTCCCTTTCGGCAACAATGCCGGCGGGTGCCATGTCAGAATTTGGATCTGTGGGCAGTTGTCTTGGTTCTGAGTATGAAATTCAGTTCTGGAGCATTTATCATATAGATGGTCTTACACATGGAGGAAGTCCGGGCGCTGAATCCACCTGGGTATTGCAATCTCTCTTTCAGTTTAAGGGCTCTCAATTATGATTTATTAGTTTGTCAGGTATCATATCCCCTGGATTTTCTCCGGGGGATTTTTGTTTCAAAGTGAACAGAAAATAAGATGATGCTGAAGGAATGCCGTGCATTCCGCAGCAAAGGAATCACGGATTAGAATGATAAATGATTGCACGGATTTAAAAGACCAGATTTAAAATACAAAGACATAGCAGAAAAAATTATTAGGGCTTCGTTCGAAGTCCATAAGTTTTTCGGAAATGGCTTCCAGGAAATAATATACCAACATGCATCAGCTTGAGAATTTGCGGAAGCTGTAGTGTCTTATACCGGGGAAATTGAGCAGGAAATATTTTATAAGGAGCTATCCAAACCAATTGGAAGAAGAAGAGCAGACTTTGTTGTGGAAGGAAAGGCTTTGGTAGAATTGTGGGCAATCATAGAACTTGATGATGTACACCTTCCTCAAGTATTGAAATACCCGAAACTATACATGCTGGAAGTTGGCTGCTAACTGTAAAAGACATCTGTGAAATCATCCATCTTTTTAAATTTGTGAGGCCGAAAAGCTATGATATTCCCGAAGCTCATAATAATGAAATATACTTTGAAATAAAAGAAAACGAAGTGCTGGGTTTGTTTGTGTACTACTTGTCTCATAATTATTAATCGGCCGGCTTGTGAATATATAAATCCCAAGGTAATTTTAATGTAAAACCAGCGTATGAATTACGGGCCGTTGACAAAACAGGTAGAAGCATTTATAACAAAATACATGCGTAAGCATGACAATCCGAAGTTGCTTTTTCACAATCTTTCCCATACTCAAAGCATAGTATCCTCTACCAATCAAATTGCCAGCCACTATTCACTGGACGAAAAGGAATTATTTGTTGTTGTGGCCGCAAGCTGGTTTAGGTATGTTGGTTACTATAAAGATGTTTTACATCCCGAAGAAGCAAGTGCCAACCTTGCTGAAGCGTTTTTAAGAAATTGCGCCGTTGAAGATGAAACAATCGCGTCTATAAAAAAATGCCTTATTAGTCCGGCAACTGTTAATACAGATGCACTTTTAGTCAATATTGTTCACGATGCCAGTTATTTTTATTTGGGTTCGGAAAATTTTTCAGACTATAATAAATTAAAACGCAAAGAAGCTGGACTACTCAATAATATAAGCATCGATAAAAATGCATGGAAACGGGGAACGATCCAAATGCTGGAATCTCATCAATACTACACTGATTATTGCAAGAGCCTGTTAAATAGCGATAAGCAAAAAAACCTGGAGAAGCTACAGAAAAAAAATCCCCCGCCCTCATTGATACCTAATTCTTTTGTGTCTATACTTGATACTAAAACCGCAAAAGTGGAAAATAAGGAACAAGGAAAAGAGAAGAATAAAGAAAGTAAAATAAGTTCGCCGGAGAAAACCATAGAGACTATGTTTAGAACCACGTCTACCAATAGCCAGCGGTTGAGCAGCCAGGCAGATACTAAAGCACATATAATGATTTCAGTAAATACAATTATTATTTCATTAATGTTGGGTCTCAGGCAACTCGCTGAGACAACAAAATTCACTGTTCCGGTAATCATACTTGTAGTGGTGAACCTTGTAACAATAATATTTTCAATCCTGGCAACACGACCCAACGTTAAAAAAAGAAAGTTTTTACAAAGCGACTTCGAACAAAATAAAGTTAACCTGCTTTTCTTTGGCAATTTCTTTTCCCTGGATTTTGAAGATTATAGTAATGCCATGTTGCATATTATGGAAGACAAAAAATCGCTCTATATTAATATGCTGAGAAATTTATACGAACAGGGTGCAGTATTGGCTAAAAAATATAAGTTGCTTAAAATCTCTTACAATGTTTTTATGTATGGCCTTATTTTATCAGTGATTAGCTTTTTTGTTGCTTCAAAATTTTTCTAGATGCAAGGCACTGGGAAGCCGGTTAAAATGTATCACGGCTTTCGATATTCTTAAACCGTGTCGGCGAGATACAAAGATGAAGCGTGAAGAGGTGTCGATGTCACCGGAGAAATACCTGAAAATTTACGGGGCTAACGTAAACGAATACACCTTTTTATATTTACCTGACTCGCAAAAAATATCAAAATGAAAAATTGGCTTATGTATACGGTTGGTTACATTATTCGATTTGAATTTAAGCTATGATATTATCACAGCATTGGGAGGGGAAATAAGAGTGGAAAGTAAAGAAGGTGAGTTTGTGATGACAGTATGATCCATATAATTTAAGTATCAAATCGCTGTCTTAGTACGAGTTCAAAGATTATTTTTATACTTAAGAAGTAGAATAAATTGAAAAAGATCTCTTTTATACTTTTTCTCACATCTTTAGCGGTGCTACCGGTGCGTGCCCAGAAGGTCAACTTTGAGTGGGCTATTCAGGCAGGGGGAAGCAACCTGGTCGATGCAAGGGGGCTATCAACAATTACAGATGCTTCAGGAAATGTTTACACTACCGGGTTTTTTACCGGCCAGGTTGATTTTGATCCGGGTCCTGGTATTTATAATCTGACATCTTCTGATTCAGTGGACGTGTATATTTTTAAATTAGATTCGACCGGCAAGTTTTTATGGGCAAAACAAATGGATGTAAGCTTCAATTCGATTTCCGCAAGAGGTAAAGCAATTACCGCAGATGCTGTTGGCAATGTTTTTGTTACCGGTGACTTTCTTGATGTTTATAGAGCCTGGGGTTGTTTTGTTGCAAAATTGGATGCTGCAGGTAATTTCCTTTGGATAAGAAAGCTAGGCGCGTTTTCTATGGGAACATCCATTGCTACTGATGCGCTTGGGAATGTTTACACTGCAGGCCTTTTTTTTAGTGATGGCGATTTTGACCCCGGCCCCGGTCTTTTCAATCTTTTAACTGGTTCAAGCGCTCTTTTTCTTTCCAAATTAGATAGCAATGGCGATTTCGTTTGGGCAAAGGGGGTTATCGGATTTGCCAATTCAAACGGTACTTATGGTCGAATAACGGACGAACCTTCAATCGCCTTCGATGGGTCAAATAATATTTATACTGTAGGATCTTTTATTGGGGAGGTTGATTTTGATACAGGACCAGGTTCTCTTTATCTTACTTCCTTTGGCAATGCCAATACCCGGGACTTATTTGTTATAAAATTAGATGGAGACGGCAATCTTACCTGGGCCAGGCAAATGGGTGGCATCGATAGTGATTATGGGGTATCGGTAGCCGTAGATAATTCCGGAAATGTGTATACTGCCGGCAACTTCAGTGGAACGGCAGACTTTGATCCGGGAATTGCCGCCTATAATCTTAATACACTAAATGGAATTTTGAACACATTTATTTCCAAACTGGACAATAGTGGCAATTTTATTTGGGCAAAACAATTCGCTGGGAACAGGCAATGGTGTTATTCAATAGCCTTAGATAACAATGGGAACATTTATACAACAGGATATTTTGAGGGTACATTAGATGTTGATCCTGGTGCAGGCGTTTACAATCTTTCCACCGCCGGCTACAACACATTTATTTCCAGGTTAGATGGGTCGGGCAATTTTGTTTGGGCAAAACAATTAGGTGGAACCGCGACGATCATTAGTAATTCAATTGTCGCCGACATCATGGGAAATATTTATACCACAGGATATTTTCATAGCGGGCAGGTAGATTTTGACCCGGGAGCAGGCAGCTATAATCTTACTTCAAGTGATGGCGACAATATTTTTGTACACAAGCTAAGCCAGTGTACGAATAGTACTTCTTCCGCTATTATCGTATCCGCATGCAAAAATTATACATTAAACGGGCAGGTTTATGATACAAGCGGAGTCTATACCCAAACGCTTACTAACGCTCAAGGGTGTGACAGCATTATTACACTCAGCTTAACCATCACTACTGTAAATGAAGTGTTCAATATAGCAGCATGTAAAACTTTTACGTGGAATAATCGCATTTATATCGCCAGCGGCACTTATACTGATACACTGATGACAACCAAAGGATGTGATAGCATTATTACATTAAATCTTAGCATCACTCCCGCATTATTTACTACAGTTTCCCAATCTGTTTGTGTTGGTCAGTCTGTGGGCGGACATACAGCCAGTGGCAATTACGCAGATACCCTCATTGCGGCTAATGGTTGTGATAGCATAATAAAACTTCAATTAACCGTGCTGCCTAATCCGTCACCCAACCTGGGAAGTGATCTGTTATTGTGTACAGGGGATTCACTGCTTCTTTATCCCGGAAAGTTTGCTACTTACATTTGGCAGGATGGTTCTGTACAAGACCATATTACTATAAAAAAAGCAGGTTTATATTCTGTAGCAGTAACGGATCAATGTGGTTTAGCCACAGATGAAATAATGATAAGAGAAGGACCTTGCGATATTTATTTTCCAACAGTATTTACCCCAAATATTGATGGTAAAAATGATCAGTTCAAAATTCTTGGAGCAAATACTTTGACTGCCTATCATCTTTTAGTTTATAATCGCTGGGGGCGAAAAGTGTTTGAAACATTTGATCATTCAAAAGGTTGGGATGGAAGTTTTAATGGACAATTGCAATCCTTAGAAACTTTTATTTGGTACTGTGAGCTTAAAAGACAAGGTGAAACAAACACAATAAAGAAGAAGGGAATCGTAACCTTGATAAAATAACCTACCTGCTCGGGTATTGTTAGATGAATGTGGATAGTAAATCGATTGCAAAAATGAAAAGTATTCTATCTATTTTTTACCTTGTGAAAGCATACAATACCTGAAATATGAAAGTATTAGTCGTAGATGATGAAGAGGATGTGCAACTGTTGTTTCAACAACGCTTCAGGAAGGAGATCAGGAGCGGCGAACTGAATCTTATTTTTGCAACGAACGGACTTGATGCGTTATCTGTTCTCGGTAAAGAAAAGCAGGGTATCCAGTTGGTACTTTCCGATATCAACATGCCCGGGATGAGCGGTATTGATTTATTAAGAAAGATTAAGACAAGCCCTAACCCGCCAGGTCCTGATGTCATCATGATAACCGCGTATGGCGATGAGGAAAATCGTTTTCACTGTAAAAGTCTGGGCGCTGACGAGTTATTGTCCAAACCCCTTGACTTCAACGTATTGAAAGAATTGATTGCCGAAAGAGGACTCAGCCCTTCTTAGCGGGATTTTTACCAAAGCCCGAAGCGGCAGCGATAAGCTGGCGCAAATATTGTTATTAAAACTCTTGGGTAGCCTTAGTATCAGACACAGGCTATTATTTTTAATCTTTCTAAAAACAATCTTTTGCCACTATCTGTAAAAATCCATATTACCAAAGACGTAATATCCCGATCTCTCCATTGTGATGCAAATAACGATTTTCA
>JBDSPQ010000496.1:0-4057 GCA_039930305.1 Ginsengibacter sp.
TTCGCTTCACCTTTAGCTATGATGTCACATCTTCATCATTAAAAAATTATAACAATTCTCTTGGCGCTTCTGAATTTAATTTATTGAAAAAAGGATTTTATAACACTTTCAATGGTGACAGGAACCAAACCCTCTGCCCGACTTTTTAACCTAAATTTCCCAGGTGCATGCACCTGCCGGTTATTTTCCGCGACATTGGGATAGATACTTCCTTCATGGAACGTAAATCTGTTCTGGGGTAACGACATTTTTCCCAGTCTCCATTCAGGCTTATCTTTAGTCATTATTAATCGTTATCAATCGTGTGTTCGATTATCTGATACATGGTGAACAAAAGCTTTTTAAACTAATCAAATGAATAAAAAAATTGCAATCATAGGCGGTGGTAATTTAGGCACAGCCATTGCTGAAGGCTTGCTCAAGAGCAAATTTTGTAAAGCCGCTGATATTATTATCACCAAAAGAAAAATTGCTACACTTCAAAAGTTAAACGATCGGGGAGTTCATGTCACAACCAATAATGCTGAGGCAGTCCGCAATAGTGATATGATCATTCTTGCCATAAAACCCTACCAAATAGGCGATGTTGTCAATAGTTTCAAAGGTGAGTTGCAGCCAAGGCATTTTATTGTATCCGTAGTCACGGGAGTTTTAATCTCAGATATCGTTGAAATAATTGATTCAAAAAAGGCACTACCGGTTTTCAGGGCAATGCCGAATACCGCCATAGCAATACAGGAAAGTATGACTTGCCTGAGTTTTTCAAATGCAGCAGCAGCCCAAATAAACTTTGTAAAAAAATTATTTGGCGTTTTGGGAAAAGTAACGGTGATCGATGAGAAATTAATGGATGCCGCTACCGTATTGGGCGCGTGTGGTACGGCTTATGCCATGCGTTACATAAGGGCAAATATTCAGGGGGGCATTGAGATAGGATTTGACGCTGCGACGGCAAATCTTATTTCTGCCCAAACAGTTAAAGGTGCCGCAGAATTATTATTGCAAAAAGGTACCCATCCTGAGCAGGAAATAGACAAAGTGACTACGCCAAAAGGCTGTACGATTGCCGGACTGAATGAAATGGAACACCGTGGGTTTAGTTCATCTTTAATAAAGGGGATAGCGGTAAGCTTTGATAAAATTGCAAAAATTTAGTCTTAAGAATTCAGCCCAGGCGACGGTAAAAAATGCGCTTTCTTTTAATGTTACGATTCATTTCCGATTTTCTTTAGCTCCCGCATTCTCATCCGGTAGGCATTCATCGAGGTGCTTCCAAGTTTTTGAATGAGATGATAGTTTACGACTACACCTACCAATGCTCCTATTCCCGGAATCAATTGGGCCATTTTTGCCAGGTCGATATGGTCCCTGTATTCCTGCTGGAAATTGTGCCAGTCAAAGTGGTGGATGTCATCAGGAAATTGAGATTTTACAGCATCCCAATGTTTTATTTTATCGAAAATAATACGGCGATGTTTTTGACTGCTGAATGCCAGTTGAAAAATGTACAGGATATATAATCTCTCTTTGTAGTCAGATACGTCGTATCCATATAGCGAAGCAATATCATAAAGCAATTTGATCTTTATACCAAGCAGCACAGGAAAATCTACAAAGCCTAATAATATACCACCCGCACCGGTAATGCCACCCTCAACTGCCGCGGTTTTCTTATAATTTTCAATTTTCCTGAGCACTGCTTTTTCGATTTCTTCAATAGAGGTGAATTGGTTTTTTTTTGGCAGCGCATATTTAGAACCAAACAATACAGCCCTGACCATTTGTTTAATAGCAGTAGTTATTCCTTTATGAATTTTCGCAGGAATAATGCTGTTTATTTTATCCTGGATAGATTTGGATATTTTTCCTGCAACAGAAGGTTTCTTCCGCATTTCTTTTTGCCAGGAAATTAATTCTTGCCGGATTTGTACCTGATAATTATTTTTCAAAAAAGAAAAAATTTATATTAAGTGCAACGTACTTTTTTCATGTATGCCATATCGTTAGTCGGATATTTTTGTTCCTGAAATCCTTGTGCTTATCCGCAAAATAAATTTATTAAAACCGAAGTGTGTATACTTTTTGTTCAAATTTCGAGGCTATCAAAAATTTTGTTAATAGATTTGATCTTTTATAATCTTCAATCTGCTAATATGAAACCAAAACTAAAACTATGTAGCGCAGTGCTTTGCATCTGTCTCCCCATGATGGTCTTTAGCCAGGCCAAAATAATAACCGGAAAAGTGACTGATGACAACGGGAACGGAATTCCTGGAGCGTCTCTCATTGTGCGGGGCACCACTAGTGGTATTTCCGCTGATGAAAACGGCAATTTCTCTATAGAAGTTCCGTCCTCAAACTCAGTGATAATGTTTTCTTCAGTGGGACATGAAACAAGATCTGTAAAACCAGGTAATAGCAGTAATTTGACAGTTAGCCTGCAAAACAATGCTAATCTTTCCGAGATTATCGTAACGGCTCTCGGGATAAAAAGAGAGAAAAAGGCTCTTGGTTATTCTGCCCAGGAAGTTAGCGGTGATGACCTGCTTGCAAGCCGCCAGACGAATATTGTAAATGCATTGCGCGGTAAAGTTGCCGGTGTACAAATAAATAGCGGCGGTGGGGCTCCTGGCCAGGGATCGCGCCTCATAATCCGCGGTATCAAATCACTTTCACCTGGGCGCAATAATCAGCCGCTGTTTATAATAGATGGGGTATTAATTGATAATAGTACTACTACCGTGGATGGTTCAGGGGAGATAAGAGGTCTTTCTAACAGGGCTTCTGATATAAACCCTGATGATGTAGAGAGTGTTTCAGTTTTACGTGGGGGCGCCGCAACGGCACTTTACGGCCAGGCTGGATCAAATGGCGTTGTGGTGATCACTACCAAATCAGCAAAGGCGGGAAAATTGAATGTAAGTTTCACCAATACCTATGGAATAGATGAAGTAAATAAATTTCCAGATGTTCAGACGAAATTCACGCAGGGATACTTGGGTGTTTATGATGTTACCGAATTTTTCCCCACATGGGGTCCGACTATAGCGGAAGCAAAAGCTTTAGATCCAACGCACCCTGATAAAATCTATAATCACTATGCAAGGGGATACCAACAGGGTAATCAATACAGAAGCAGTCTTAATCTTTCGGGAGGCACTGAAAATGCTTTGCTCAGTTCTTCTTTTTCTTACTTTAAGCAAAATGGGACCATTCCTTTTTCTGATTATAAGAATATTTCTGCACGGTTAAGTGGTCAGTTCAAAGCGGGTAATAAACTAAAGATTACTCCTTCTATGTATTTTATTAACTCCGGGGGATACCGGGTAAATGCAGATCGCTTCAATGAAAGTCTCACCTACTGGTCACCGCGGTGGGATGTTAGAGATTACGTGAAGCCTGATGGAACGATGAAAACTTATCCGGCGGAAAACAATAACCCGATATACGCCGTGTCTGCCAATCGTTTTAAAGATGATGTGAATCGACTAATTGGAAATGTTTCCACCACCTATTCACCATTCGACTGGCTGGATATAGATTATAAATTGGGGTTGGACTATTACACTGATTTCAGAAGACACGCCGGTGCCGGGCCGAAGGGAATTGTTGATGAATTAGTCTACTATGAAAACGAATTTTCCACCAGTGGTGGTTTTGTCCAGGAGCATAGGATAAGCAATCGTGTTCTAAATTCTATTGTAATGGCAACTTTCAAAAAAGACTGGGGGGATAAATTTAATACCACCCTACGTGCCGGAAATGAAGTGCGTGATATCAAATACAATCGCCTTACGTCCACCGGCAAAGAATTGGATGTTCCGGATCTTTTATCTTTAAATAATTCCAAAGAACGTACCACCACGCAATATGAAAGTCTTTACCGTATTGTAAGCGCATTCGGAGATCTTACGTTAAGTTGGGATAATTATCTGTTTCTCGACTTTACCGGGCGTAATGAATGGACATCAACTTTAGTGAGTCCAAACAATACATTCTTTTACCCCTCCGCCAGTTTATCTTATGTTTTTTCTGATCAAATCAATATGCCTTCGTG
>JBDSPQ010000497.1:0-4882 GCA_039930305.1 Ginsengibacter sp.
TAGAGTTCCTTTTTAGCTGCGTCATAGCCAATTCTCAGGTGAATTCTTTTTTCATTATTTAATTTACGAAGGTCTGTAGGCTCACCATTTTCAATAATAGACAATTCATATATTGACGAATCAGATAATTGCCTATCGATATTTACATAAAATAATTTCCCGTTCACAATGTCCCCGAAAATGTATTTATTTTTTAATGGTAACAAGCTGCCGTCGTATACAAAACCCCCGCTGATGGCGTTGCCATCAACATGATCATACACTGCAAAGGGTGCATGGTAAACGGAGCGCTCCGCCGCATTTAAAGGATATACTTTAGTCAGATCCTCTTTCGTAGCGATACGAAAATCACCTTCCCGAACGGGCCATCCATAATCAGTTCCTTTTTCTATTATGTTGATTTCTTCAATGTTGGACTCGCCAATATCAGCGATGAGCATTCTTGCATGATCTTTCATATCCCACGCCATGCGATGTGGGTTACGAAAACCATAAGCCCATATTTCCTTTCTAACCGTCGGATCTTTATCATTCGCAAAAGGATTATCAGGAGGAATTCCATAATGGCGATTTTTGCTGTTATTTCCACGCGGATCAATGCGGATAACAGTACCCAACAGCGATTGTTTGTTGTGCACAAGATCGGGGCGCTTTATATTGTTGGAACCACCATCTCCTATGCCCATGAACAACATACCATAATGGGCATTGCTTCTATCAGCAGTTGGAGCAAAGGCAAGATCCTGGGCACCATGGGCCGTTGTGGGAGTGTTTATCCTTAGCAGTTCTCTTCTTGTGCCGTTAAACCTATGTGCTTTGATATCATTCATTTTCCATTCAGAAATTACCCATTGAAGTCCTGCTTTAAAAGTGTCTGCAAACTGGAAATCTGTTGGCTTCCCCTTGTATAATTCAGCATGTGTAGTGTATATAAGACCGTTATGCAGGTAGCCAGGATGAAAAGCAAAACTACCAAGACCTGTACCAATGCCCGGCGTAAAAGCAAAATCAGGAATTAAAGCTTTTACATCAAGAAAAGTATCGGCCGTCCCGTTTTCTATCCTATAAATAATGCCAATCTGATCACTGATAAAAATAGTTCCATCGCCTGCAGGATCGGCCCGCAATGTTGCTACCCCTTTGTCAGGCGGATTGCTATCACCTCTTGCGATTTTGATAAAATCTTTAAGTTCAATAACCAACCCCGATTCTTTAACCGCAGGTACAAGTCTTTCTTTTACTTTATTGCCCGCTGGTACTGCAGTGGTATCTACTTTCAGCGGCCCGATACCTGTCTCTTCTGACTCATTATCTATGTAGGCAAGAACAGAAATGATTTCATCTTCCTTTAATGTCTCGAAAGAAGGCATCATCATCTTCGTATTCCTATATAATACATTTGCACGCTTGTCACCGGTTGCAATTACTTTAGATGGGTTTTCTATGAAACTTAGGAGATACTCACGCGAAAGAATAGTTGTAACAGCACCCAGCCTCGGACCAAAACTATTTTCTGTAAGGCTGTGGCAGGAACTACATTGAGTAATAAAGATATTTTTGCCAGCGGACAAGGTAGCGGCATCATGAGCATACACATTATCCTTACCCTTTATTATATAAAGAACAACAAAAACAATTATCAAGACGATGGCAGCGAGGTAAATGAAAGCATGTTTTTTATTTTTCATCAACCAGGAGAATTTTATTTAAACATAAGAAAAAGTTGCGGTTAAAGTCAACTGGAACTCTCATTAAATTTACAATAAATGAAAGGTTAATAAAATCATGTCATATTTCTATCTTTAAAAAAATATAATCAATGGACCGAAGAAAATTCCTGGCAAATACCAGCATGGCAGCCATGGCTATGACGATACCGCAGACGACCGCTCTCATACCGCCAATACAAAATAAATTGCCCAAATGGAAAGGCTTTAATGTCGTTGATTTTAATACACCGAATCCAAATTCAAACCGGCGATATACAACCGAAGAACAGCTCAAATGGATGTCAGATTGGGGTTTCAATTTCCTGCGTGTACCTATGGCCTATCCATATTACCTCAAGTTTGACAGGAGTAAAGATATTACGCCCGACGAGGTGTACCAGGTCGATGAAGAGAAAGTGGACAGGATAGACGAACTGGTGAAAATGGCCAACAAGCACAACCTGCACGTGAGTCTGAACCTGCATCGTGCGCCGGGATATTGCGTAAATGCAGGCTTTCACGAACCTTATAATTTATGGAAAGACCAGGCAGCGTTAGACGCTTTTTGTTTTCACTGGAACATGTGGGCAAAGAGATATAAGAATGTTTCAAAAGATAAAATAAGTTTTGACCTGGTGAATGAACCGAGCCTGCCTGATGATATGAATGATCAGCATACGCAAAAAAGAACTGTTCCGGGAGAACTGTATCGCAAGGTAGCGAAGGCTGCCCTTGAAGCGATTAAAAAGGAAAATCCGGAGCGTCTGGTAATAGCTGATGGCAATAATAAAGGCACTACGGTGATCACAGAAATTACTGACCTGGACATTGCACAAAGCTGCCGTGGATATTATCCGCATGGCATATCGCATTATAAAGCAGCGTGGGCGAATGTGGATCCGGAAAATATGCCGGCGCCAAAATATCCCGGGCAATATGGAAATGATTATGTAGACCGGGCAAAACTAGAGGAATATTATAAGCCATGGACCGACCTTGTAAATAAAGGCGTAGGTGTTCATTGTGGCGAATGCGGTTGTTATATAAAAACACCTCACGATGTATTTCTTGCGTGGCTTGGTGATGTAATTGACATTCTCGCCAGTCATAAAATTGGATTTGCGTTGTGGGAGTTCGTTGGCAGTTTCGGTGTGCTTAATTCCAGCAGGGAGGATGTAACCTATGAAGACTGGCATGGATATAAATTAGACAGGAAGCTGCTCACGTTGATTCAGAAGTCTTAGGTACTTTACGCAGCTACAAGTGTGAGTTATCAGCATACATGTATCCCACTTACAAAATCAGTTTAACAGGTGAGAAGCTTTGACGGAAACATATTTCGTCCATAATTAAAAAATAAAATACCCGGTTGTTTTTGGAATCTTTTTGAATCACAGCAATTCTCCCGCGGGAGGAGTTCTGACCGAAGGCTTCATCCCTCCCATTCTCTTTTCAACATGGCAAATTGAAATTCGCTGGCCCATTCTCCCTTGAAGAAAATATTTTCGATGAAATGCGCTTCTTGCCTGAAGCCTATGCTTCTTAGTAAGCTAACGGCAGCAACATTTTCTGAATCGACTGTTTCAACCACGCGGCAAATATTATTGTTGAACAAAAAACTTAATAATCCTTTTAGGGTTTCTTTAGCATAGCCCTGCTTTTGGTGGAGATCTGAAATAGTAATACCAACTTCTGCAATCCTGTTTTCAAGAGCATCGAGCTTTACGGCACAGTCGCCAATCACCTTTTTTGTTTTCAAATTTTCAATCCCATACTGAACCCACTCACCCACTTTTCCGAATTCCTGATCTTTTTGTTCTTCTATAAATTTTTTTGCTTCTTCCATTGTCATTACATCGAAACCCTGGTATTTTGTTACTTCAGGATTTGAACGGTAAGCGTAAAACTCTGGCAAATCCGATGTATGAAGGTTTCTTATTCGCAAGCGGGGAGTTGAAATATTAAGTATGTGGGACATCAGGTAAAATTGAGTGGTTAATTAAATCGCGCATACAAAAATAGATTGTCATAAACAACATGCTGCTAATGAAAACTTTTTAGGGCTTCCTTCTCCCCCATCTCGATGAGCAGCTTCTTCAGTCCAGTGAGATTTCTTTCAAGAACGACTTTTACATCTTCATTATCTGTGTGGCCAATAATTCCAATATCTCCGGCAAAACCCGAGGTTTTAAGCTTTTCCATCATTTCTAATTCGTAATCACCCTCACCAAGGGGTAGTATATTAAATTTATCTCCTTTCATTCCGTTGAGATTTACTGTGGTAAGGTAAGGCTTGGCTACTTTTAGAATATTGTCAAAATCCTGCACCTGGCTATGGCCATGGTGAAAATTATAAATAATACCCACGTCTTTGAATCCGGATGCTTCAATAATTTTTACTTCATTGGCCGGTTCGCCAAACCAGTCTTCATGATTGTATAAAGCCACAGTACATCCTATTTCAGTGGCACGCTCATGAATGTATTGAGTGGTCTTTACCGCTTTTTGTATCTTCTCTTCATCAGACATCCCTTCAAAATATTTGTTAGGAAAACATACCCACAATTCTGTTTTTGTGTTGGTCTTTGCCAGTGTTTTCAGAATCATTTCATTGGCATCATCCAGTATCTGGTCCTTGCCGCCATTTACCCAAAACCAGACGCCTTTCAGGGCTATATTATATTTCTTTAAAGTGGCAAATTCATGCTCCATATTTGGTAAATCCAGTGCACGCCAATCATAAACAAAAGAAGTAATGCCAAGCTCTTTTAACATGGCTGCCCGTTCTTCAGCATTTCTTTTTTTACTGTCGTATGGAACAATGCACCACGCAAGCAGGTTGTCTTTCGAAAACAATAAATTATTTTCTGTTGAAGTGTTTTGAGCTTTTGTATTTATACCACTTATTAGGAAAAGGAGCACAGCTAAACTTAAGTATATTTTATTTCTCATATTTTTACTACTGAATTTAAAAAATCACCATCTATTTTTATGCGAATTCTTATGTCGATATGCATCTTTGTGATTCAGTTAATTTTTTTACCACATGGAAACATAGGCACATAGATAGAACACATAGGGGAAAATAATTCTTACGTAAATTCCTATATGACTATGTGCTTATGCGGTTCAATGCTTTTTTTTCAGTTAATTTTTTTACCAAATAGAAACAT